>JABXHP010000004.1 GCA_013373575.1 Oceanospirillaceae bacterium
ATGAATTATCACTCCCACTCAATAGTAACGCTAATTTAAATTACTTATAAATCATACATTTACGTAGTTTTAGTATCTATTTAGTATATTGAGGCACATATAATTCGCCAGAAAAATCTATATAAATCAATTAATTAAGCGGGAACACGCATTCAAAGATACTAACAACGTATCTTCTAACAGACACCCACTTCACTCTAATTCAATTCTCTGCCCGCACCTAAAAAATAGCAAATCCTTCAGGACTCTAGCAGCCCCCCCCAGCAACCCAAAAATCAAAACCGCTAAATACCTTTAACGGCAGATTAAAACGCCGTACCGACAACTACAGGGGTATTAGCTATGAATACAATTACTACAGGCTTCCGCCTTCCTACTTACCTGAAGGCTCAACTTTTTGAGATATGCGAAGCGAAAGGCACATTCGTTTCAACAGTGGTAACTCGACTTCTCGACGACTTCGTTGAGCGCGAACTACAGAACCCAACGACACAAGAGCTTCTGGCAGAGCACCGCAAAATTCAATCCAAAGCGAAAAAGTCATCAGGCTCAAAGTGGCACAACGCTCAATAGCAGGAGGAAGAAATGAGTAACAAGAATAGTAAAAAGGAAGCTACCGAACTGGTTAAGAACGCTCGTGAGCGTGAACTGACACTGTGGGAGATTGATGACCGGAACGAACTTGCCAAGTCCCGCCAAATTCTTGAAACGGAACTTCGAGGCAACAAGAAGATAACCGTCATTATTGTTAAGGAATAACGGATGAAGCGTTTTACTGAATATAAGAACGATATCGTGGAACTGGACTACCTTGATGAATCTCTTTCCCTAGCTCAACGCGCGCAACACAGAACTCGTCAGGCTAGAAACAAACTCCGCAACTCTAAGCCCAATGAAGCGTTGACCGATATGACCGACGCATTCCAGTTAATGATTCAGCTTATAGAGGAAATGAGGATCGGTATACAGGAGCTGAGACAGCAACTGAAGCGGATGAACCGTGAAAACTAGGTAGCTAAAAGTGAGCTACAGATTTCTATAAATACCTGTAACTGATACAGACTAGTCATAAGGTTAGCGCGCCGGACACTAATAGCGCTGCGAATCCCCTTCTGATGTGAGAGGGTAAGCAAACGGGTTTTCTAGTCATCCTCCTCCTACTGACTACCCCTGACGCGAGTTGGGGATGCCTTAAGGTAAGCCGTGGAATCCACGCGAACTTCGGTAGGTTGTAATGGTGGTGTATAAAAGTGGTGACCGGCGAATACTTGTATTCAATGGGCAAACAAAACACAAGCTGCCTTTCGCTTGGATATTCAGCGTAGGTGGTTCCGTCAGATTCGAAAGAGACAGTAACAGGAGACCGCTGACCTGCCTGACCTAATCTAGGTTGTCTGAATATCCTAACGTTCGATGTTCGTAGTTGAAATCGAGATGTTCTTTTCCCGTGTACCGGGAAAGTAACATTCTCCATACATAGTTGAAGAGTAGTCGGAAACTGCTCTATTAGTTCCTTTTCCGTATTCCTGAAATGATCCTCTAGAATCTGTGTTTCAAGTCACCGAGGCTGGAAGCCGAGGTGCGGAGGCTGAAGGCCTCCGGTAGTTACTAACTTGATCCAAACCCACCGAGTAACAACCCACAAGCTAAGATTCAGTTCAAATCTTTGAAGGAATATTCCTCAAGGAAACGTTCCTTTTGATACCTGCTCGCAACTCTTCTTATAAGCAGACTTGTATCTCTGGACTCTACGAATCGATGATTCCAGTTGATTCTCATCTGCTTCGGGCAAACCCAGTATTGAAACAATCTCCGCCTGAGTCTTACCCTCTTTTGTTAGCTCCCATACACGTCGGCTGTTTTTGATTCGTTCGATCTGGATCCGCTTCATCGGAGCCGAAGGCTGAAACCGCGCAGCGGATTGATACTCATAGTCTTCGGTCATCTTATCTAGCAGTAGCTTCATGTCCCGCTGGATCATATCTCGATCCCCTTTGAGGTTTACCTTCAAAAGAATCTCGGAATCGGTCAATCCTCGAGCAGACTTGGTCTCTTGAACATAGCTTTCAATGAACGGTTCGCAGAACAATTCAAAGCCGTATTCCGGGTGCCTCCACCATTCTTCGAATGTCAGAAATTCTCTAAGATTCCCGAAGCCTCTAGGCACCTTACCTCCCCGAGACTGATACTCCTTGGCGTACAGAAACCACTCTTCATAGACCGCCTTCCGCCACAATAACCCTCTCGGCTGGCGCCCTTTAAACCTGTAGGTGAATAGCTTCCTGCTGACCCATCTAGACTTGCCTTTCCTTTGATTAATCATCTATCACACGACATTTATATAGTACCTTTTAACCCAGCCTAATAGTGTCGGGATTGTTTTGAGATAATAGCTACACAGGTTGAGGAGAGCAACTCCGAAGCCTGAAATCTGAAGCTAAATATGAGGAATTAAAAATGACTAAGTTAAAAATCGAGCAAACCGTAATTAACTCTTTCATACGCAAAACCAACACCAAGCTGCGCGGAGTTAAGAAAGCCAACGCATCACTTTTCGAAACGGTTCGTGAAGCCGTTACCGCGCTACAAGGTGATACAAAGGCACTCAGCAGGTACAAAATGGATGTAGATTGCGATAGAAGCTCCGTTAACAAGATCATCAAGATTACAGAATCGGATTTTGTAATGGATAACCTAGACAACCTGCCAAGCGGTTGGGCTGCGCTCGATGTAATCGCTCGGAAAAGCGCAAAAGTCGATGTGGTTGCTCTCGAAACAGCAATCGAATCGGGTCAGCTTTCGAGCAAAACGACGCTTAAAGAGGTCCGAGAGTTATTCAAAAAGCTTGAAGATTCTCAGGATCCAGCGGTTGAGGCAGAGCTTTACAGTTCAAACGATCAAGCGGTAGCACCAAGCAGCACCAAGATTATCGCCTTCAATGAAGCCGACTTCACAGAAGAGGAGAGAGCACAAGTCTTCTCATTAGTGGAACAACTGAAACAGTTCGGCTTCGAAATCAAAGCCGAAACCGCAATCGAAAAACTGGCAGCATAAGGAGAAGACTATGATGAACAACCCTATGAACCAATTTGTATTTGTTGATCGAATTCAGACAGAGCTAGAAATATTCCTTCAAAATCCAGAGCTGAGCCCAGCGGTACTTTGCTTCTATGGCTACCCAGGAATCGGAAAAACGAGTTTTGCTAAGTATTGGGCTGGACAGGTCGCTAGCGACGTTGTCTATGAACCGATGAACGAGAAGCAAAACGCAACCAAGGGAGCCGATGTGATCTCATGTTCCGTCAGCTTAATCCCATTCGTAAATTCTGAGGAAAAACCTCTTTCCCGCGTAACTGTATTGGATGAATTTCACAATCTTGCTCCAAAACAGCAGGATTCATTCAAAGTAGCCCTTGAATCTCTAAGCGAAACCGAACGAGTGATAATTTGCTTAAATACCGATTCTAGTAAGCCACTGAAGAGGCAATTAACGACTCCAATTCTGTCGCGCTGCCACGCCATAGACTTTGATGTACGACAATCAGAGTTAGCTGAATTTATGAGAAAGTGCCAAGCGCGATATTCGTTTTTGGAGCGAGATCAGATACGTCGACTGGTACCCGACCAACGCGCGATGACTAGAGAAAACAAACTAGCAGAAGCAAGGAAGAGGTTACGTGTTGCTTAAAAATTCACAATTCATCAGCCCGAGGATTTGTCCGATCCTCGGGCTTTTTTCGCCTGTAATTCGAGGAATATTCCTCGAGATAGCACCTCCACCTGAGGAATATTCCTTCTGTAAAGCGTGATCAGTCGAACCTGAAACAACAATATCTCAGTTTAATCCAAATGCGTGAAAACGCAGAAAAGCGTCTTGAAAAACAGCCCAACGATCCAGCCGCACTAGCTAGACTGGATGCGCTTGAAGCCGCTTATGTGCCTGAACCAGAAGCTCAAACGCTGTTGCGAGATTATGCCGGGCGACACCGTGATTCTGAAAAAGCATGAAGAGTTCGGTAAGACGATGAGGATATACTCTCATGGCAAAGTTAAAGCGGCAAAAACATCTCGTATCGAATTACCTTACCTTCCAGTCGACTTGATTACGCCGGAAGAGTTTTTGGAACTTCCTTTGATGGGATGTAACACGACAGTTGATGTTCGATCGATCAAACGGGTTGAAGATGAAATGCCTGAAGAATTTTGGGAGTGGCTCGGTCAGAAATAACCGAGCCAAGCTTCATCTACCGCTGGAGCAACTCCCTCCTTACAATAGAGGTGCCAAGGCGAACCTAAGCGCCTTTGTTCGATTTTTATTCGAGAGCCGTGTCGCAATTTGCTTCCGAAGTGCGGTTAAGTTGTTTGCGCCCAGTTCATGAGCTAAAAAGGATCTGAGTTGTGTCATATGGATTCCTCGAACTACAAAAGGTCAAGGCAACAGCATGTGAACGCTTTAGCTGGATTTATTAGTCGCCCGCAAGTTGCCATTAAATCAGCGACGCTCAAAGTTAGCTTATCTCTATACAAATTCAAATCCGTCCAAAAGGAACGTACCTGCGAATACATAGAACTTAAAAACAACCCTTGCTAGACTGGCTAAGTTCATTCAGCGAGGTAAACCGATATGGGTATTGTCGACAAGTTCATACAGCTAAGAGATGACCCTAATGCTAGCGTTCAGACTTTCAACAACATTAGCAAAGAAAAAATACGAAAAGTTCTCGCAAAAATAGATCGTTCAAGCGAGAACATGGTAGAAGCCGTATATGCGCTACTCGATCAGATGCCGAACCAATTTAGCAAAGCAGCAAAAAATAATTTCTCTTTTAAGGATGGAGCGACAACAGCCCACATTGGTGCGCATGTGGGGATCCTTCAAAGGGGAAGAAGCACGAAACTGGATCGGGAGGGGCGTGATTATTGGCTCAAACCGCTATGGGAAATCGGGGCCATTGAGAAAGTCTATTTCGACGGAGACTCGTGTAAATTTCTCCCTGGCCACCCTAAAGCAAAGTCTCCGAATTCTGCTTATCGTCTACCCGATGATTTTGTTGATATCCTCGCTAGTCCAGACGGTGAATGGGAAATCAAAATCGAGAATTGGTTTAAGTCAGACAATCTTCGTGAGCGACTGGCATTTCAAGCGCAACAGGCTGAAGAAACAAAATCTTTAGTCGTATCTGAGCACAGCTTACTTATTGAGCAAAGTGCCCAAAGCTACGCAGCACGATTTTTACCAGGCTACGAAGTGGTTTACATTGATGACGGTGATGGCGATCGAATTACAGAGGAACAAAAAAACAAACTTGAGCAAGCTGGACTCGTGATTAACCTTGATGATGCCATGCCTGACGTGCTTTTATGGAACAAAGAGAGCGACTCTATTTGGATTATTGAGGCTGTAACCAGCGACGGTGAAGTCGACCTTCACAAGCAAAACAGAATGTTTGAGTTCTGCCTACGTCAGGGCAAAAAATCCGCTGGGTTCACGACAACCTATCCGACATGGAAGAAATTCGCGGAGCGTCAATCGGTCTTAAAAAACATCGCCTACGAAACCTACGTTTGGATTCGGGAAGACGCGGCAAAGCATTTTTTTGTATCTACATCTGCTGGAACAGCTTTTCCGCCACCCTATCATCAATAAGGCGCTGAGTTGAAACTATGACACTATAGTTTTTACCTAATTCGACTAATTGATCGCGGGTTGGATACTTAAGCGATCGTAGATCAGTTGCGTTAACTTGAGTATGTCCATTGAATTGCCGAAAGAACCGGTCAACGATAGTCGAGTTAAGGTAGATACTCAGACCATAGGCGATTTCGATCGGCACAGGGCCGCCAGAACAATGAAAAAAATTCGTTTTATTGTCCAACCCAAGACTAGGGAAACCATTGAAGTGATCAGGAGTTATGACTCCTGCGATTATTCGTCTTTTTTCTTCTTTAGAGCTGAGGCGCTTGGTAACCACATAGCTTCCCATTGGTAATAGCATTGATTCACTCGCCAACGATTCCTTAAATCCATTAATACCTTTACCCTTTGACGATGGCCAATTTATAACGCCATTCACGATATGACTAGGGTAGATGAATGGTATACAGCCGTCCGCGCACTCTGTTCTAAGTGCCTCTCTATTACGAAAATCGACAATCCGGCCAGTGGAAACGCTTAAGTTAAGATCTGAGAGCTCGCAGGGCATCGAATTAGCAGCGTTGGCTATTTCTTCTTCTTCATCTGACGTAACTATATGAATGAACTTTTGACTCGATCGTTCATCAACAACGGCTGAAAACGGAACTCGACGCGCTCGGAAATCTGAATCAGAGGCTGAGGTGCTTGCTGATATATCTACTATTTTGGTCTGCTCCCCCTTCGTTAGCCGAAAAATAATATTCTCTTGGAGAACGCTATCTCCCTTAAATGACTTTGTCCTAGACTCAAAAACATGAATTTTATCGATTGAGCAGGTTTCCAAGATCAGCTTCCGAAAATCATTGAAATAAGGTCCGTTACAGAAGCTTCGAGGGGTTATGGCCACTAACTCTCCACCCGGCTTTAGGCACTTTATACCTATAGAAACGAAGGCCGAGTATAGGTTACCAGCTTCAATACCAGCCCGTCTTAACATAAGCCTGTGCTCGGATTTTGCCCCAATCTTCAGGTAGGGTGGATTCAATATTATCTTGTCGAACGAAAAAGTAGCTCTCTCTGAATCAGAAGCGTTTGAATAGCATTCAATAAAATCTAAAAAGTTGACCTTTGCGTTGAATTTGCGCCCACATCTCAACGCATACTCTTTCATGGTTGCGGTTGAAGACTGTAGGTAAGGTTCTAGTGTGCGATCGATTTCAAAGAGGGTGGCATTAATCTCACCAAGTCCGCCTCGAACTACGCCTTCCTTTAGCACCGCTGCCGTCAAGGACCCAACTCCAGCACCGGCATCCAGAATACTGATATCACCCGATAAATCCTTAAACATTGCTGCCATTAGCTCTGCCGTAGGAACAGGTGTCATGAACTGACCCAATTTACCCCGAGTCTCTTGGGCAAGAGCTTGGCTTGCGTCTAATCTAAAGGACTCTAACTCGTCCATTAGATCAAATAAATCGACCTTCATTCATCCACCCCTGAAAACAAAAACTCAACGTGTAATCTTAACCTTTTCTGAAGGTTGGGAAAACGAAGTTCTCAAGTTAATCCAGTTAGCTAACTAATTGTTATGAAAATTAAATTTCATACTAAGACAGCTGAAAGCCTCGTGATACGGGGCTTTTATATATCTACAATTCAGCCACCGCAAATTTCTCATTATCTAATTAGTACGAATCAATATTAAGTAATGACTTTACGTGGCACTTGCGACACGCTATGGTTAATTTTTAACCAGCAGGGCAAATCCTATGGCATTAGGTAAACAAGCTAAAACCCTCACCGACAAGCAAGTCAACGCCGTTCTCAACCACCTCACCAACACACGCGACCCAATCAGAAACAAAGTCATTTTCCTCCTATCAGTCAAAGCAGGTATGCGAGCTAAAGAGATAGCGAGCCTTGAATGGTCGATGATTACTGATGCGGAAGGCAAACTAACGGATCGAATATCACTCACCGACTCAGCAAGCAAAGGTCGATCTGGCCGAGTAATACCAATCAACTCCGACTTAGGAAAAGCCTTATCAGTTCTAATGACGTCAAAAGTTCCAGCCGGCAGGGTCATCAAATCACAGCGTTCAAAGTCCGTATCGGCTCAAACGATCATCAATATGTTTCGCGGCTGGTATGCTGATCTTGGGATGAACGGTTGTAGCTCTCATTCAGGCCGCCGCACATTCATTACCAAAGCTGCCCGCAAGGTTAGCTATGTCGGTGGCTCAATTCGTGACGTTCAGGTTCTTGCCGGTCACTCCAGTCTAGCGATGACGCAACGGTACATCGAAGCAGATTCTGCCGCTCAGGCTAAGCTGGTGAATCTGATATGAAACGGAAGACTATCGAAGAAAGGAAGCTCCGACGCGAGGAGCTTCATCTCGAATGGGTTGCTCGAAATATGCGAGGATCGCGTCAGCACGCGGAGGCTGTTGTTAGGTATGTCGAATTGAAACTGAGTCGCTGTAAAAACGCTGAACTAGAAAGTTAACGCCCAATACATCCGCGATGGACTCATTTAACTGAGAGTATTTTTGCGGTTATCACTGCTGGATCATTTTCATAGCCCATCTCGGCCAAACGTATGACTTCACCTCTTATAAACTCAGGCGACCAAAACCGCCAGTTTGAAGAATCACAAAGTTCCTGAAGCTCGTATGAGCGATTTCTGTAAACCTTCCCCGCCGCTAAACCCAGAGTAATTTTTGTCTTACCTGTAATCATCCCCTGTCTCTGAAGCTGTTTGAGCAGCCTACCGAAGACGATTTCACGGTAATTCTGACACGTAAAAAGTTTGTATCGACCTGCCGGTATTTCGTACGATTTCTGTAGGTCGTCAACTCTCACGCCGGGTGAATCCAGAAAGGATTTTGCTTCTATGACGAGCAGTTCATCCTCTAATGGCTTGAAAGCTAAAAGGTCAACTTCAGGCCGAGGTATAGAAGGCTTGCCGATTAGCCGTTTCTCTTCCTTAGTCAGCTCGACCTTGAATGCTTGACGTACCCAATACCCCTGCTGTTCGAGAACAGTTTTTAGGATCCCCTCAAAGTAATCCATTGGCTATTCAAGAGACTCGTACTTCTGATTAATCAGGTACATCAGATAATCAATTTGCTCAGGCTTAGAGAAGGGAATAACGTAGAGATTCCCGATCACCCCATCCTTCCACGTCCAGCTTTTTTCTTGAGCTAAACCTTTCGGATCGTCGAGCGTAAAAAAACCCTTAGAACGCTCGCCGTCCAACTTGATGTTACCTCTATGAATCTCAATTCTCAGCTCTTTCTTTCGGGTGGAAACATAAGAAAATGAACTTCCGTTTCGCTTACATGAAATATTGGCTTTCTTCGGCTCGATCTTCGTATCACTGAGGTCCTCCAGTCTCTCCTTCAGTATTTCCCAAAGATTTTGAGCCTCTGGATTTACGTTTCTAAAGTGATCTTCAAGGCTGTAAGAGGCTACCTCAGTGCTAACCTCCTGAATGACGGTGTTAGTGGTGCTGGAAGTAGTACTTTGTATCGACTCCTTCGAGCTAGACTCGATTTTTTCGAGAGCAACCAATCCGCTTTCAAAGCGCCTGATTTCCCATAGTTCAAAGGGAACATCTTTAAAATTAACGCTGTTTTTCTGATAGGAATTGAATGAAGGCGAGACGAACACCACTCGAGATGAGGACCAATCAACATCGCTTCTCTTAAGGGTCTTCTGATTCTGCTCGTTGTACTCGAGAATGAACTCGGCTTTGTTGTTAAGCATCACCGATAGATATGAATATCCCTGATCTATTACAGAGTAGCTACTGCCTTTCTTATACTCAATAATTACAAACGAGTTCGATTGACTGTCAAAAGCCAACGAATCCAAGCGAAAGTCGCCGACTGAGAACTCAGACTTTACCAACTCCAAGGAGAAGATGGTTTCAATGTTTCTTTCGACTAAGACCTGTATCTCTCGCTCGAGCTTGAACGGATCTTTCTCTAACGGAACTAACTCACCCAACTTTTCCTGAAACAGCAACATCTAGATCTCCTCTGCGAGATTTTATACTACCAGAGAAATTCAACGATATCGTAGCTGCTGTTTTATCAATCGCCCTCTTTCTTGTAAGACTCGTAGATCGCCCAGACGATGAAGCCCGGAAGAAAGAAGATCAAAATCAAAATACCGAGAAGCGTGTAATTGCCTAAAATTATGAACGTGCCCTTGATGATCCTCCCTGCGAGAATTAACAAGATCACGAGTAGAGCTATACCCAGAAAGACTTCCAACTTCACTCCTCCTTGCGATTGGGGACGCTAACCGTCTTTTTAGCCGCACTAATCTTCATATCGTCGGTGTACTTGAGGTAGGTGTTTTCGATATGGCTGACTGACGTTCCCGCCTGCTTCGCAATATCGATGATATCAACGCCAGAACGAACACGCATTGATATACAAAAGTGCCGAAGCGAGTACCAAGTCACGTTGCGGTCTTTGTAATCAACGCCTATACCTTCCATCATATTGCGCCAATGACGCTCCCAGATCCGCGCAGGTATCCCACCGTTTTTTTCGGAACCAGCAAACACCCGAGCAGCAGGATCGACGACCTCTAACCGCTCACGTATCCGAAGAAAGTATTCCCCGCCTCGAGTGATGATCGACCTTGAGGCGCGTACCTTTGACGTTTCGGCACGAACGTGAATTTGAACGAGGGAAACCGTTTTATCGGCTTCATCCTGTTCCGTCCATATCTTACCAACGTCAGCCCACATTAGTTGCCGCAGCTCCCCTACCCTCATTCCGGTATTAGCGGCAATAAGTACGTAGTCTCGCATCAACGCTCGTTCATTCCGCTCAATAGGATCAGGGCAGTTTTTCTTAGCGACATAACTACGGTTGAACTTAACTAGCTCGTCCCATTCTTTAAGAGTAAACGTATCGCGGCGTCCAATATCGTCTTTCTTTATCTTTAAAACTTCGAACTCAAACTCAGGGAAATGTATGAGCCCTTCACGATACGCCCACTTACAGAAGGCGTTAATCGTAGCCATCTCATTACGGATGGTGACGTCGCGCACGCCGGGGTGAGATTCACGGCGAATTAAGCGCCAGTAAAAAAGAGAGCTTTTATCTAACTCGCTAGCTTTAAGGTCATCCCCTTTAGCTGTCAGTAAATGGTTGAGTTGTGACTTGATGGTAACGAGCCTACCTGCGGTGATTATTCCGCCATCAACCTCGCGCTGCCTGAACGAAACGTATTGATCGACTAACTCTCGTAGCGTCACCCCGAAGAGCTTTTTACCCGCCTCTTTCTTGCCGAGTATTTCAAGCGCCAGCTTCTTAGCTTTGGCTAATGCCGAGTCGAGATCTCGAGTCCGAAGCGACTTACGGTAGTGCTTCTGCTCGTCTTTGAGGTACATGCGGAATTGATAGACGTCTCCAGATAGCGGGACCCGGTAAATGAGAGCTTCACCGTCTAGGATGGAGTGTTGATCGTGGATCTTTACGTTGGTGGTTCGCGCCATATCTTACTATTACTAATAGCAACGCTAGTTAGTATCTCGTTTAGTATGTAGCGATTAGCATAGCGCGGAGAGGGTTGAAATTAAAGGCTTTTCTTTACACTTAGTATATACTTTGTATATCAAAAAGCCTTATACATCAAATATTTAAATTGTTTTAGCTATTCCCACTCGATCGTAGCAGG
>JABXHP010000172.1 GCA_013373575.1 Oceanospirillaceae bacterium
CCGTAGGCTGCAGTCTGGCGGTACATTGGGTGGAGCAGGTCGAGCATATTGGTAATAGCGTAAGGGCGCAGATCGAAGTGCTCGCGCACCAGTTCGATAATCTTCTCATCTGATACTTTGCCGGTGCCAAAGGTGTTCAGAGAGACTGAAGTCGGATCTGCCACACCGATAGCGTAGGAGACCTGGATCTCGACGCGGTCAGCTAGGCCTGCAGCCACGATATTTTTCGCCACATAACGACCGGCGTAAGCAGCTGAGCGGTCCACTTTGGATGGATCCTTACCCGAGAACGCGCCGCCGCCATGACGTGCCATACCACCGTATGTGTCTACGATGATTTTACGCCCTGTTAGACCGCAGTCACCTACAGGGCCGCCAATTACGAACTTACCGGTTGGGTTGATGTGGTACTTAGTGCCGGAATGCAGCAGTTCAGCGGGCAAAACGTTCTTTATGATCAGGTCTTGAACGGCATCGCGCAGATCGCTCTGAGAGACGTCAGGGTTGTGCTGGGTTGAGAGGACAACCGCATCAATCGCAACGGGCTTACCGTTCTCATAGCGGCAGGTGACCTGTGACTTAGCATCTGGGCGCAGCCAAGGCAGTAAACCTGATTTGCGTGCTTCCGCCTGGCGCTCAACAAGGCGGTGGGCGTAAGTAATTGGCGCTGGCATAAGAACTTCGGTCTCGTTGGAGGCGTAGCCGAACATCAGACCCTGGTCGCCTGCGCCTTGATCTTCAGGCTTGGAACGGTCTACACCCTGAGCGATATCTACGGACTGCTTACCGATAATATTAATCACACCACAGGTGCTACCGTCGTAACCCACTTCCGAAGAGGTGTAACCAATATCGTTGATTACACCGCGAACCAGATCCTCGAGATCAATCCATGAGCTAGTAGTGACTTCGCCCGAGACGATAGCAACGCCGGTTTTGACCATGGTTTCACAAGCGACACGCGCATATTTATCTTCAGCGATAATTGCGTCGAGAACGGCGTCAGAGATCTGATCAGCAATCTTGTCTGGATGGCCTTCAGAGACTGACTCGGATGTAAAAATGCTATATTCGCTCATGGCTAATTCTGTCCTGTGTGCTTGCCAGTGTGTATTAGGCAAAATCTATAAGAATTCTTTGTAGGGGCTATTCTACCGCCCTTACCTATCGATGCTAGGCGCAAAGTCTCAAATATGCTGAAAAATATTAGACATTCACATGAGAAGCGTTAATTTTCGCGCAAGTTTGTTTGAACCTTGAGGCTATCTAGGGGAAAATTACGCCCTCTAAATTGTACGTCGACAGGAGTAAGTCAGATGTCCTCACGTCGTGAGCTCGCAAACGCAATTCGTGCCCTCAGCATGGACGCAGTTCAGAAGGCTAAATCGGGTCACCCTGGTGCACCCATGGGTATGGCAGATATTGCCGAAGTTCTGTGGAATGACTTCCTTAAGCACAACCCGAGCAACCCGCACTGGTTTGACCGTGATCGCTTTGTACTCTCCAACGGCCATGGCTCGATGCTGATCTACTCTCTGCTGCATCTCTCTGGCTATGACGTTTCTGCCGATGATCTGGCAAATTTCCGTCAATTACACTCCAAGACTGCAGGCCACCCCGAGTACAGCTACTGTCCGGGCGTTGAGACTACTACCGGACCGCTGGGTCAGGGTATCACCAACGCAGTGGGCTTCGCGTTGGCAGAGAAGACGCTAGCAGGTCAATTCAACCGCGAAGGTCACGAGATTATCGACCACTACACCTACGCCTTCATGGGCGATGGCTGTTTGATGGAAGGTATATCGCACGAAGCATGCTCGCTGGCTGGCACGCTAGGCCTTGGCAAGCTGATCGCCTTCTGGGATGACAACGGCATCTCTATCGACGGTGAAGTTGAAGGCTGGTTCAGCGATGACACACCAGCGCGCTTTGAAGCTTACGGCTGGCAGGTGATTCGCGGTGTTGACGGACACAACCCAGATCAGATCCGTGATGCCATTGAAGCGGCGCGCGCCAACCAAGATCAGCCAACGCTAATCTGCTGTAAGACAATTATCGGCTTTGGTTCTCCAAACAAGCAGGGCAAAGAGGAGTGTCACGGTGCGCCGCTTGGCGATGACGAAATTGCTCTGGCCCGTAAAGAACTCGACTGGCCGCACGCGCCATTCGAAATCCCCGCTGAGATCGCTGAGGGTTGGGATGCGCGTACCAAAGGTAGCCAGGCTGAGAATGAGTGGAACGAAGAGCTTGCCGTCTACACCGAAGCCTACCCAGAGTTGGCGGCTGAGCTGCTGCGTCGTCTAGCTGGTGACTTGCCAGCTGACTTCTCTGAACAGGCGGACAAGTGGATCGCTGAGGTTGCTGCCGCGGGTGAGACTATCGCTTCGCGTAAAGCGTCACAGAACGCGATTAACTCACTCGGTGAGATGCTGCCTGAACTGCTGGGCGGTTCTGCTGACCTAGCAGGTTCAAACCTGACCATGTGGAAAGGCTCCGATCCGATCCGTGCAAACAACCCCGGCGGTAACTACGTCAACTACGGCGTACGTGAGTTTGCAATGAGTGCGATCATGAACGGTATTGCGCTACATGGTGGCTTCATTCCTTACGGTGGCACCTTCCTTATCTTTATGGAGTACGCGCGCAACGCTGTCCGCATGGCAGCATTGATGAAGCAGCGCGCGATCTTCGTTTACACCCATGACTCTATCGGTCTGGGTGAAGACGGCCCGACGCACCAGCCGGTTGAGCAGATCGCAAGCCTGCGTTTTACACCAAACATGGAGACTTGGCGCCCCTGTGATGCGGTTGAGTCTGCTATTGCATGGCGTCAAGCGGTTGAGCGCGTAGATGGTCCAAGTGCTCTGGTATTCTCGCGTCAGAACTTGGCTCACCAGAGCCGCGATGATGCTCAGATTGCCGCTGTCGCTAAAGGCGGTTATGTACTCAAAGATAGTGCCGGTACACCTGACCTGATTCTAATTGCAACCGGTTCAGAGGTAGATCTCGCAATGCAGTCTGCTGCAGCGCTAGAAGCAGAGGGCAAGGCAGTTCGAGTTGTCTCAATGCCGTCGACTGAGCGCTTTGATGCCCAGTCTGCAGAATA
>JABXHP010000188.1 GCA_013373575.1 Oceanospirillaceae bacterium
CAGCCAAAGCAGCCCAACAGCGATGGCTATAGAGCCCGTTGTGGCGAGGATACGTCGCCCCAGTGTGTCAGAGAGGCGACCCGCAATCGGCGCACAAAGGGTCATCATAAGCGCCTGCAGCATCATAAGCTGGCCCGCCTCTGTTGGAGATAAACCACGATTGTATTGCAGATAGAGCGCCATAATCAGCACGATGCCGTACTGACTGCCGTACATAAACAGAGCCGCGGTAACGGAGCGGATAAACGGGGTGTTCTGTAACAAAAGATCCAAACGCACCAGTGGGTAATTCGAGCGATTGTTCCAGCGGACAAAGAGATAGAGCAGAGCCGCACCCGCAGCAAAGGTAGCGGCCCCACGCACCTCGGCCAAATGAGTCGCACCAACAAAGAGCGCAGCGAGCGCGGCTGCAAAGATCAGCGAACCGACCCAGTCGACCGGATGCCTCTCGCTCGAGATCCACTCACCCGGCAGAACCCGCTTCACCAAAAGAACCACACCGATGGCGACGGGAACAGGCAGGAAAAAGACCGAGCGCCAACCAAATAGATCAACCAACACCCCACCAATAAGCGGCCCCGAGGTCATACCCAGATAGACCGCTGAGGTCATCCACCCCAGCGCTTGCCCCCGTCCGCTAGACTCATAAACCCTTGAGAGGATAGCCATGCCCGTACTCGCCAACACCGCACCTGCCGCTCCCTGTAGCACACGTGAAACCAATAGCAGCTCAATATTTGGGGCAAATGCCCCGGCAAGACCACCCACCACAAATGCAACACTCGACCAGACAAACGAGCGCTTAAGCCCCACAAGGTCAGCCAGGCGTCCACCGGGCAATTGACAGACAAGACTGCTGAGCACAAAGGCCGCCGGTATCCAGCTTGCAAGCACCGCATTGGCTTCAAGGTCTGCAGCGATGGCTGGAATCGCCACCAAAGAAGCGGCAACCGACAAGGGGAAAAGCAACACCGCCAGACTAATAAAGACAAGAGCACGCAAGCGCGCCTTAGCGTAGCGTTGGTAGTAACGAGAGGTTGAATCCACTGTGCGTCCTTGATGTTAAACGATCAAATTCCGGGTTGAGCCCGAATCAGCCGCAGTATAAAGACCCAAAAAACTGGGAATAGTGATCTAACTCAACGCGCAAACAGGCTGGTTGAATTAACTTAGGCGTCAAATATTAACTTAATGGAGATAACCGTGGAACTACAGGTCAGCCTAGACGGCGAAAAGCGCGTATCCGCTCAAATTGGCAACCACAGGATTTCAACCGACCAGCCGGTTTCAAATGGCGGCAGCGACACCGCCCCCTCCCCTTACGACCTACTGATGTCATCGATCGGATGCTGCGCCGGCTACTACGTCCAACAATACTGCGAAAGCAAAGGAGTATGCACTGAGGGCATCACACTGACTCTGAAACAACAAAAAAACGAGGCCGGCGAACTCACAGGCTTTATCACTTGCATCAACATCCCCGACTCTCTGCCCAAGAAGTACCACAGCATCCTAAAAAATGTTGCCAAGCAGTGCAGCGTGAAGAGAGCGATAATGGGCGTCCCCGTGTTCGAAATAGAGACCAACTCAATACCGACTGCGATACCCGCTTAATTGAGATTGAGCCACTCCAGCGTCTTCGAGAGGCGCTGATGAGCCGAGTCCATCTCGAGGATCTGCTGCAATAACTCAGGTGCAAACTGAATCAGAGAGAAGAGCCTGAAACTAAACTCCGTACCACCCATCTGCTGCCACTCAGCAGAATCCATGACCTGCCTCAGCGCCTCGCGGGACTGCGGGTCAGCATGCGCAAGCGCCTCAAGCCGATGCAGAATCTTCTCTTTGAGAAGCAGATTATCTACCTCCTCTGCCGGAGTCGGGTGATGGTCTAGAAAAGGGAAACAGTCATACACCTGATAGGGCAACATCTGCACCGACTTACCCAGTTTATAGCGCTGTTCAATATGCACATTCAGCACCATGCGCCCATCATCCAGCGTTTCCACTAGCTGGCAACGCCCGGCGCTGAATACATCAAACGGCTGATAGGTCGCTTGATTCGACGAGAGCGCCTCCTTCAAATCGTTAGTAGGCTTCGCGGCACTGAGCTCCTTACGGGTATGACAAATCGCAACCGGTGTACCCGTATCGAGACAATGCTGGATCATCTCACGATAGCGCGGCTCGAAAACGTGCAGCGGGAAGATGGTACCTGGGAAGGTAACGCAGCCAGGGATTGGGAATATGCAGATTTTTGGCACCTGTGCCTACTCCTAGGTCCATAACGTATATCTAAACTTTAGTACGGAATCAGGGAATTTGTGGAGCATCGAAAGTTAATGGCTGGCACACTCTTTGCTGCCAATCAGGTAAAAATAGATTGAAATTGGAATTATTTAGCTTATGTCGCCAAAAAAGAGTTACCAATCGCTTACCTCAATCGCAATTATCGTTACAGCTACGGCACTCACCGGCTGCACAACGACTACTGAATCGACTCAGAGTTCTGGGCAGAAAATCTATTTTTCTCACGCGATTGATAACCTCTCCACGCCGGATTTCGATAGACAGGGAGCTAGGTCACCGAAAAGCGTTAGCAACGTCCAGTTAGGACCTAGCGTAGTACTACACTTTGATAATGACAGCGCAATCGTCCGAAGCGAGGATGTGGAACGGTTGCAAAGCTTTTTACTGAGCTTTTCAACAGAGGAAATGCCGCAGTTCTTGGTAACAGGTCACACAGACAGCAACCATACCGATAGATACAACATTGAACTTGCAGATAGACGTGCCAAATCCACACGGTCTCAAATGCAGAGTATGGGCGTGCCGCTGAGTAACTTGAGCTTAAAGAGTTTAGGTGAATCCACCCCAGTCTCGGACAACCTTAGTGAATCCGGACGCCAAGAGAATCGCAGAGTGACAGTCACACTCATAGAATAACCGCTTCTAGGCCAAGAGCGCTAACTCTTTGCAGCCCCACCTTCCGCCACCTAGACTCTGGAAACTGGTAAAGCGCATCAATGACGGCTTAGCCCAAACAAGACTAAATATCTGACGGGCTTTTACTGGGCAAGTTCCGCTCTTCGATTAAGGTAACTGTCTAACCCCTGAGGATTACGCGATACGAGTACAGCTTCCAGCAAGCCAATCACGAGCATAATTGCTGTTACAACGGAGTAGACCAAGTATTGTTGCTGCAACGTGAATTCTGAAACGACCAACTGCGCGTCGTATAGCAATCCAACCGTGACGACCGCCAGTCCGGGAAGGAATGCATAGCCAATATTGCGCATGAAGCGGTAAAGCTTAAATGCACGCACACCCAACCTCTTATGGAATCGATGAAGAATAAGGTAGTAGCTCATCATATGCAGGGCGCCGACTGTAAGCATGATGAAAGCGCTTCGATCGATCTCTAACCAGGCATACCAATACGGGGAGATTAGCTGCTCAAAAGCGACAGCGATACCAAGCAAAAGGACGCAGCGGAGCATACCTTCTACGAGAACGACACCCCAAACGGGCACTCTGGAGAGTTCACCGCCTTTTCTTCTCTCGGCGACGGCAATATCTAAGGCTCTAGGCGGTCCGACAAAAAGAACATAACCAAATAAAAACAGCAATCGATTCAAATCCTTCATTATTATCTCCATCTTGGCACGAACCCTGCAATTTCATGTCTATACGAATTATTTAGCAAGTAAGATGCCAAGTAGTTCCCAGATAGACTTAGAGCTGGAACCCCTCATGGACAAACGTAAATTGCTTTACACGCCCTACCCGAAGAGCACTGATAACCCCTACCTTCAAGCGAATGTGTCACTACTCGAAGAGCTGGGATTTGAAGTAATTGCAGAACCGAGCAGTTGGAGCGACCGAGCGAAGTTTATGCTGTCTCACCTGATCAAACGTGATATCGACACTGTCGTGGTCAATTGGCACGAAAATCTCTTCCGACATCGCAACGGTCGGGTGAATTGGCTTGGCATCCCAGTATACCTTATCTCTCTACTGCTTTTCAGAGCCATGTCACGCCGCCTTATTTACGTAAGACACAATCTATACCCGCACTCATTCACCAAGAGTTGGAAGCGGAAATTGGCACGCGCTTTGGTTTATATCGGACAACAAATTGCCAATGTGAAGGCCACACACTCAGGACATCTAGAAAATTGCGGCTTCAAATATTTGCCTCATACGCTCTACAAGACTTTTCCCAAAGCGCATCTGGATCAGATAAAGCTGCATGAGGCACTACCGGATTGCTACTACACGATGTTCGGCTTTATAGAGCGCTACAAACGTGTCGAGGAGATAATCGAACGCTGGAATGGTTCTGATACGTTGGTAATTGCGGGTAATTGCAAAGATCAGGTCTATCTTGCAGAGCTGCACAGACTTGCAGAGGGTAAATCAGTTCAGTTCATCACACGCTTCATTGAAGAAGATGAGGCGCAGCGGATTGTCGGAGGTTCTCAAGGGCTCATCATCGCCCACGCTGACGAAGATATGATTGTAAGTGGAAGCTTCTTTTTCGGTCTATCAGTCGGAACTCCACTATTCGCTATCCGAACACCTTTTCTTGATTGGTTCTCGCAGAGCAATTCCAGCAGCTACCTCAACCTATTCGAATCAACACAGGAGTTAGTGGCTTGTATCACATTAGAGTCCAACTCTTCGACGTATATGGAACCTATGGGCAAACCGCTAGAGCAGATCAGGAAACACTTCTCGAATGAGAATGTGAAGGAAGCTTGGAGTTCGCTGATAAGAATATCGTCTACCGACGAAATAAATAACAAAACAAAGGAGCAGCTTCATGACGCAGCCTAAGGTCGCCATAGTAATTCTGAACTGGAATGGGTGGAGAGATACATTAGAGTGCTTAGAGTCGCTCTTTAACCAACACTACGAGAACTTTCAAGTTATCCTGTGTGATAACGATTCAACCGACGACTCAGAGCAGCGAATTCTTGACTGGTGTAGTGGCGACTACTCTATAGCTTCTCTCGCACAACCGAAGCTACAACGCCTTGTGGCGCCGACAGCCACTAAACCGATCGCTATTACTCGTCTAACTCGAGATGAGATTATCTCGAGCAGCGCTGGCCTGATAGGCACTCCGCTTGTGCTCATACAGAATGGCGCTAATCTCGGATTTGCAGGGGGAAATAATTCAGGGCTTCAGCTCGGACTAAATCTCGGCGCCGACTATTGCTGGCTGCTGAACAACGATACTGTCGTGGAGCCTGACTGTTTAGCGCAGATGGTGAGCCATACAGAGCAGCTTAAAGCAAAAGGTGTGAAAAACACCTGCGGCTCAGTTCAATGCTTCTATGATGATCCCAACGTGATTCAAGCATTGGGCGGCTTTGGCTTTAGTCATCGTAGCGCAATAACGTCAGAAACCTTTGGTCGCTACCTAACACGAGACCAATACTCTGCTATTGACCATGAGGCGTATGCTGCGAAGCTAGATGCGATACACGGATGCTCTTGGCTACTCTCTCATGAATTTTTAACCGAAATCGGATTAATGGATGACCGCTATTTCCTCTACTACGAAGAGATCGATTGGGCGTTGAGAGCCAGAGGGAGATACCAACTGACCTACGCGCCTGAAGCCTTCGTTTACCATAAAGAGGGCGCGAGCATTGGGTCAAAAAGCTTTAAACGGCCGCGCTCGGCGTTTGCTGAGTACCACATTCACAAAAGCAGACTTCGCTTCGTACGTAAACATCTACCGTTTCGCCTCCCGCAAGTGGCAATGTTCTCGATGATGCAGGCGGCTAATCGCTTCAGACAGAAGCTAAGCGGAAACGGAAAAGCAATCTTCAAAGCTCTTCTTCAACTGAGTTACTAGCAATATTTAGCTGGAATCATTCGGGGTAACCGACAGAAAAAAGGAGGCCTCTTGCCTCCTTTTATCCCTTAGAATATCGCTCTTATGACATCCCCAGCTTTGCACGAAGAAGCAACCAGGCGAACTTAGAGTTCGTTACCAGATAGCGTTTCCACATGCGCCTTGGCTCTTGAATAATCCGATACAACCACTCCAGTCCCCAATTCTGCATCCAAACTGGTGCCCGTTTGGTCATACCCGAGACCACGTCAAATGTACCACCGACACCCATTACAAAGTCGACGCCCAACTGGCTACCCCAGCGGTTAATGAAGATCTCCTTTTTGGGCGATGTGATCGCAACAAACATCAAGCGAGCCCCTGATTCACGAATCTGACGCACAACACCCTCTTCCTCATCTTCAGAAAAGTAGCCGTCGTGCACACCGGCAACCTGAAGCTTGGGATGTATAGCCTCGAGATTTTCCTTTGTTCGGTTCACGATCTCGCTTTTTGCGCCTAAAAGAAAGACAGGAAGATCATTGTCGGCACTCATAGCGATAAGTTCGAGAAAGAGGTCTACGCCCGCTACCCGCTCTGGAACTTCATGTCCAAGCAGACGAGCGCCCCATACGACACCCATGCCATCAATATTGATGATGTCGCACTCAGCAACACCTTTACGCAGCATAGGGTTTTTGCGCATATTCACAATTTTTGCGACGTTTACAACAACGTGTTGAGTAAACTGCCCTGCCAAGACGCGTCGCTTGATGAACTCTACCGTCTCGCTCATTGTTGCGACATGCATTGGAGTACCGAGCATTTCTATCTGTTTCATTTTACATCCCTATTTAATGTTCATCTTCACGCTTAAGCATTCAGCACTCAGCACTCAGCACTCAGCACGTAGAGCAACGCATGAAGAGTGCCATCTCAGGCAACTTCTTTAGCACTCTGGGTCTGTATCAAGGCTTCAAGAATGCGCTCGCAAGCCTTGCCATCTCCATAGGGGTTATGTGCTCGGCTCATCGCGTGATAGGCGCCATCGCTGTCAAGGAGTTCGGATACAGCTTTTGTTATCACGCCAACATCTGTGCCAACTAGCTTTACAGTTCCGGCGGTAACCGCCTCCGGGCGCTCAGTTGTTTCTCGCATCACTAATACGGGCTTACCCAATGATGGCGCTTCTTCTTGAATGCCCCCGGAATCTGTGAGAATAAGCGTCGAGCGAGACATCAGGTAAACGAACGGAAGGTAATCTTGGGGCTCTATTAGGTGAATGTTGGCACGATCATTCAACAGTCGGTTGACTGGTTCACGCACATTTGGATTCAAATGGACCGGATAGACGAAGTCGACCTGAGGATAACGAGCAGAAAGCTCTGATATCGCCTGACATATTCTTTCAAAACCTCCACCGAAACTCTCGCGACGGTGCCCTGTGATGAGAACCATCTTGCGGTTTTCATTTAAGAAGG
>JABXHP010000315.1 GCA_013373575.1 Oceanospirillaceae bacterium
AATACAAAAATTGTTCTGGACGAAACAACACCGAGCGCGAGTTCAACGCTAAGCTTTGCCGGTGAGTTCTCTTCTGCCGCTACAATATTTGGCACCGATGGCGGTACCGCTGATTACTCTCTGGTGCTAAGTGGTGAAGGTATTGGCTCCGGCCTTTACGGTTTGGATGCAACTAATTCGACAGCGGGCAGTTTTGGTAAGGGCCAAGAAATCAAGCTATACACCAATTCTAATGGTGTCATTGAAGGTCGTACGGGTTCAGCAGGGGGGACGCTTTACTTCACGGTTAGCGTCTCATCAGCGGGTTCAATTACCTTCACTCAGGCAAGAAACATTTGGCATTCTGATACTGCAAATGCAGACGAACCGGCTCTGCTTAATCCTGCGAGTGGTTCATTGAAATTACGCCAGACTTTAACTGATACTGATGGCGATACCAGTAGCGTTGATTTTGACCTCGGTGCAAATGGCTCGCTCGCTATTGAGGATGACGCACCAGATGCTCGTCGTATCGATGGTAACGTTTCAACCGCGCAAACTACTCCTCTAGTTTTAGAGGTTGACGAGACACTGGGCAAAAACGATCCGGCAGATACTGTAGCGGATCGCATATCCTCGAAGGATCTCTCGACAATGTTTGCAGCAGTGGGTGAGACGGTTGATGGCAGCGGTGATTACGGTACGGATGGCGCTGGATCAGTGGCTTACACTCTGTCCCTTACGGATGGCACGAACGCTCAGAACAATGTTGGTTCAGGCCTGTTTGCACTTGACCCAAGTGCTCCGAATGGTAAGGGCCCTGAGATTCTTCTTTCTGTGGATAGCAACGGAGATGTCGTCGGTACCGCTACGGTGGGAAACACAAACTCAACCTATTTCACGATTAGTGTCTCTAGCGCGGGTTTAATTACATTTAGCCAGTCTTTGTCTCTAAATATCTGGCACCCAACGGCCGGCTCTACAAATGAACTCGCTACATTGACATTGAACAATGGCAGCGGTTCGGGCTTACGTGCTTTGCGTTTGACCCAAACGGTGATTGATCGAGACGGCGATAGGTCTAGTGCTTATGTTGATCTGGCTACTACATCCACTGACTCGTCTGAGGCAGCTGTCGCGAGTTTCCAGATTCGAGATGATGGGCCAACGAACAGCGCCAAACTCAATAATGCGATAGTGTCCAATCAAACTGATTTCCAGACAAATGCGAATTTCGATCCCACAGCCGTTGAGGTCGATTTCTCGGCATCGTTTACATCTAACTTCGGAACTGATGGTGCAGCAGATACCGACTCGATCTCTTATGCTTTATCTATAAGTGCAAACGGGATTGGTAGTGGCGTATTTAGTTACGATTCTACGCAGACGTCCAACAAAGGTGCAGAGATCCTTCTGTACAACAATAACGGTGTAGTTGAAGGAAAAACATCAAGCACAGGAGCTGTTTTCTTTACCCTTTCTGTCGATGGAACTAACGGTAAAGTCACACTTAACCAGGCTCAAGGACAGCGGTTGTGGATGGATAACTCCGGTACTGCAGTTGTCACTACAGCAGCCATAACGGATGTTCGCCTATCACAAACGATAAAAGACGCCGATGAAGATACCTCGGTCGCTCAGCTAGATCTTGGCCAAGGTGCAATAACCTTTACGGAAGTTGAGATTCCAACTATTTGGGTAAGTGATGTTCATGTGAACGAGGGTGACGGCACGCTTACCTTTGTTATCAATCGTAAGACAACAGATGGGTCCCAAGACTTCCTCGATGGGAATGCTGGCTCTACAACCGTGTCAACCATTAATTACGAAATCCTGTCGACTGGGGATGATGATGCAACGGGCGGCGGTGTTGACTACACCCATGCGACTGGTCTGCAATCATTGGTGTTCGATGGCACCGATACGATGTCGGTTACCGTAGATATCGAACAAGATACCATTTACGAGAAGGTTGAACAGTTCACGATTCGACTGAGCACTGTGGCGAATGGTAACGCGGTTATATCGACTAGACTTGCGAATGGTTACATTCACGATGACGGTACGCGAGATGGCACTATTAGCGGTCCAGACGATGATCGCCCAACACTAGAAGTAGTTGGTGGCACTGTTGAAGAGGGCAGTTCAGCTGTTTACACCGTAAATCTAAGCAATGCCATTGCTGAGCCGACGCTGATCGATCTAGATATTTCGAATGTATCCACAGAGGATGGTGACTACGAGACAACTTACGAGTGGTTTGATGGCACGTCTTGGAACACCGTTCCGCAGAACGGCCAAATTCTCCTCCCTGCGGAGTTGACCAGTTTCGATGTTCGGGTATCTACAACCAGTGACGATATTTATGAGGGAGTTGAAAAACTCAACCTTAAAGCGACCTTCGTGGATCCGGATCTCAACGGAGAGTCGGGTAACGCTGACTACTCGATAACAGATAATGGCACTGGTACAGATGGCGATGATGATACCGACAATGACAATGATCCATCTGATGCAGATGAGACCGTCGACGATGATCGTCCGTCTCTCGTAGTGACTGGTGGTGTGGTTGAAGAGGGAAGTTCCGCGGTTTATCAAGTCGAAATGACTCGCCAAACCGAGGCTGCGACGCTTATTGACCTGGGGTTGACGAACGTTTCAACTGAAGTTGGGGATTATAACCCGAACTATTACTGGTCGCTAAATGGCACCGATTGGACGGCTGTAGCTGGAAATCAAGTCAGCTTGCCTGCACTAGAAACTGTGTTCTTCGTTCGGGTTGATACGATTAATGACGGTGAGTTTGAGAAGAGCGAAGATCTTAAACTTACGGCCACATTCAATGCAGCGGAACTTAAATTCGCTGATCGCACAGGCTCATCAACTAATATGCGCGCTGGTGCTACGGCTAACGCCGACTACAGCATTACCGATGATGGCTCAGGCGTTGACGGAAATGATGACACGGATGCCGTTCCGAATGACGGCACTGATAATGACAAGACTGTCGATGATGATCGCCCGATCTCAGTTACCGGCTATGGTCCAGTAAACGAGGCGTCAGATTGGAGTCTATTCAAGGTCAATGCAGCTGTCGGGTACACAGTGTATCTCGATATTCTAAGCGAGCAGACTACGCTCAATAATTCCAATGCAACAATTGAGTACTATGATGCGACCAACGGTTGGACGAGCTACGACACAACTAATGGTCTCAATTATCCGGGTGGTGGTTTAACGAGTGACCTCTGGGTCCGGGTAAATATTACCGCAGAGCAGGACAACGTATACGAGAAGTCTGAGACATTCAGCCTTAAAGCATCTTATGCGACTAATCCGACAAAATATGCGAGTGGTTCTACAAACATAGTTGATGGCGGTAACGGAGTGATCTATCCAGATCAACCGCCTGGCACCAACCCACCTGCGTCTCCAACCGGATTGGATGATGATCGTCCGAAGTTTACGGTTGATGATGTTACTGTTAATGAAGCAGTCGGTACTATGACATTTACCGTCACCAAGACAGGTGATACTGCAACCGGTCTGAACTCTTCAGTTGACTACGCGTTAAGTTCGGGTACGGCTACTGTTGGCGTGGATACGGATACTCCAAGTGGAACCCTTACGTTTAAACCGGGCGAAATCACCAAGACAATTACAGTCGCTGTAGTTAATGACACTGCCTTTGAACGTAAAGAAAGCTTCAACGTTAAACTGACAAACGCAGTTGAATCTAAGGTACAGGATGGTACGGGGGTCGGTACCATCTGGGATGATGGTACGGGAAATAGCAGTTTCAATACCGATCCATCTGATCCAACCTACGGTGATGCAACTGGAACTGGGGTTAATGATGACCGTCCACTGACTGTTACCGGTTATGGACCAATCAACGAAAACTCTGATTGGGGTATGTTCAAGATTAGTGCAGCGGTGGGATACACGCTTAATCTCGAGATTTTGGCAG
Source organism: Oceanospirillaceae bacterium (assembly GCA_013373575.1). Taxonomy (GTDB): domain Bacteria; phylum Pseudomonadota; class Gammaproteobacteria; order Pseudomonadales; family Balneatricaceae; genus Marinobacterium_E. The sequence goes on from JABXHP010000315.1 coordinate 3,950, forward strand.
AGCAGACGAATTTCTCAAACAGCACGCCCTTGCAGTATCTCGATAACGGTGTTTGGAAACCCTACAACCCAGCCACGGGAGTTGTGGTACCGGGCAGTGGATTGACTACTGACCTGTGGATCCGTGTTGACATCACTTCCGAGCAGGACTCACCGTGGGAAGTTTCTGAGACCTTTAGTCTGAAGGCATCGTATGACACTAACCCTGGCAAAACGGCTCAGGCGCAAACTTCGATTGTAGACACCGGTGACGGTCGTCGATATGAACCACAGCCTGGTAACCCAACTTACTCAAGTGGATTCCAGTTAGACGATGACAGACCCGGCTTCAGTACAACTCCACCACCACCGCCAGAGGTGGTTGTACAAGACTACAATCCACCAGAGCGTCCGCCTGAGGTAGATGCGTATGTATTAGATGCAGTTCGAGAGGCACGCGATTCTCTTAACGCTGTCGCGTTAGCGGATGCTATGGAGACTGATGCGCAAGGAGTGATTGATAACCTCACAGGTGGAATCGCCCTCTATGTATTGCCTGCAGTAGACGAGGCCCGATCTGAAACAATTGAGCTGTTCCGTCGACTCTCGAGTGATACCGGTAACCAGATTTATTCATCCGTACTGGAGCGCTCTAGCCTGTTCGAAACTACACCCTTTGGTGAGTTTGACCCGGCACGGGAAGGAACAGCTTACGGTAGTAGCGTAGATGCGCGCCCTGTTAATGGCGCCGTAGACGCTTTTGGCGGCTCGTCTGGTGACGATGAGGAACTTAGGCGCTCTGCGTTTGGTGACCTTCTATCATCGTTATCACAAATGGATGGCGAACCCGGCGAAGAGCTTGAAGCCCATCAAGGATTGACTCAGCAGTTGGGCGCGCGCTCAGGCAAAGTGGATGAGGTCTTTGGTATGCTTGAAACCTCAGCAGGTGCCACAGAACTAGAATCAGCAGCAGAAGTTGCAGCAAAAACTCAAAAACTTTCGGTTTAATTACAGAACTATTAGGAACTAACGAAATGGTTATTAAGTCTTCTAAGAAAAATGCTCTACGCACGCTCTCATTGGCGGCCTTGGGGCTTGCGATCGCTGGCTGTTCTGTAAGTCCGGAAGCGTTAAAGTCGTCTGAGATTCGTTCGCGCGTTCAGGCGGATCAGTTCAAACTTTTCGCGGCTCAGGACCCAATTTTTGAACCGATCTCTTTTGATGAGGCGCTTGCTCGGTCACTCAAGTACAACCTTGATTTACGTCTGAAGTTAATGGAGTCTGCGCAGCGTCGAGGGCTGGCAGATTTGTCGAATTTTGACATGCTACCGAATCTTCTAGTTTCCGCTGGTTACACTCAGCGTAACAATATAAGTGGTAGCTACTCGTACGGGATAAACACTGTAACCGATAGTCGTATTCCACAAGCTCAGGATTACAGCGGTAGTCAGGAGGATTACCGCCGTCTAGCCAGTGCTGAATTCACTTGGACCGCGCTGGATTTTGGTATCGGTTACTACAGCGCTAAACAGGCCGCCAATGAAGTTCTGATTGCTGAGGAGCGTCGCCGTCGCGTTGTTCAAAATATCCTGTCCGATGTTCGTTCTGCCTACTGGCGTGCACTGGGTGCGCAGCGCCTGGTAGCTAAAGCGGATGAATTGTTGGTGCAAGTACAGTCAGCACTCGATCGTTCACGTCAGGCTGAAGCTGAGGGCTTAGTCTCTCCAAAACAGGCGCTCAATTACCAACGCCTGCTGCTCGATGCGGTTGATCTATTGGATAGCCGTCGAACGGAGCTAGCGCTTGCTAAGCGTGAGCTTGCTGCATTGATGAACGTAACACCGGGTACCGATTTTACACTGGTTGAAATTGATGAGCCTAAGCTTAAGCCGGCACCACTCAACGTAGCAGAGCTTGAAGAGCTTGCGCTGCAGCAGCGCCCCGAACTTCGTCAGGAAGATTACAAAGTACGCATATCTGCAGATGAAGCGCGCAAACAGATGATTGCGTTACTCCCTAACCTAAGCATCAACGCGGGTCTTCAATATGACTCCAACGAGTATCTTTACAACAACAACTGGGTAGACACGGGTGCGCGAGTAAACCTGAACCTGTTTAAGTTGTTCAGCTACGGTGCGGTAGACGCAAATAACAAAGCTCAAGTGAATGTCGATGATGCTCGTCGTATGGCACTTTCGATCGCAGTATTGACTCAGGTTCGAGTTGCGGTAGAGCGTTATAACCTAACCTTGTCTCAGCTAGATCTAGCTAATGAGTCATTCGAAGTCGATCAGCGCATGGCGGCCTTTGCTGAAGCAGCACAGGGTTCCGAAATGAACGCCGAACTAGAAGTGATTCGTGCCAAAACACGCGCTCTCAATTCAGAGTTCAAGCGCTATGGCGCTTATGCATCGGCTCAGGCTGCCTTCGGTAGTATCTACAACTCGGTAGGCTTTGAGGTTGTGCCGCCAGATTTGAATCAGGATGCGCCTATTGGAGTGATCGGGTCGTCTATCACCGATTACGTGCAGCAGGTAGAGGACAACTTCTTTGCACATGCAGACGTAATTATTGAAGAACTTCCAGCTGTAGCCATAAAACTGCAGGGTGTGCACTCTTCAACGGTTGATATGGTTAATGACGGTGTCAGTGAAGCGCTTGGCCGTAACCGCTTCGATGTAGACTCACGTTCGCCCTATGTATTGCTGATGGAAATGGATGTAAAAGGTGTCCGACGTGGGGTTCGCCCAGCAAGCTGGAAAATTAGCCTCGTCGACTCTTATGGCAAGACGCTGAACAGCACAACCTACACCAGTACGCTGACTGCAGATCCGTCAGCACGCGTTATCAAGACTTTTGCTGAGTCAGCAGTCATTGCAAAACTGGGTCAGATTCGTAGCTGGCTTGAGGGGACTAAGATCTAAAATGATTAATTCGCATCAATCTCTTTTAGTAGTACTGCTATCAGCAGGTTTAATTGGCGCATCGTCTAGCACTCTAGCGGCTGGTAGCGAGACTCCTGCCATCATTACGCAAATAGAGCAGGGTGCGAGTGCGACTAACGATATGGAGCTGCCTATACTTTTGGTAGCTCCTGTTGAGACGACCTTAGTGAGCCCTATGTTGGGCCGCGTTGAATCTATGACGTTGGAGATGGGGCAGTCCTTTAAGAAAGGTGATGAACTCATCTCTTTTGTCTGCGATGACCGCAATGCCCAATATGCAATCGGTAGAGCCGAGCTCTCCGCGGCGCAGATTAACCACGAGAATAAACTAAAGCTTCAGGGGCTTGCACAAGCCGGTGAGATTGAAGTTGTTCTTGCTGCGAATGAAGTCAGTAGAGCGCAAGCCCAATTGGCTTATCATCGCGCACTGCGTGATCAGTGTGTAATCAAGGCACCGTTTGACGGTCGTCTCGCCAACATCTCGGTTAAGCCTTTTCAAGGTGTGAGCCAAGGCGAACCTGTACTTGAGATCATTAGCTCCGGTTCTACTAATTTGCGGTTAAACGCTCCAGCCAGTTGGTTGCAGTGGATCAATATAGGAACGGCGTTTGAGGTATGGGTTGAGGAGGTAGGCGGCAGTTATAACGCCGAGATAAGTGCCATCAACTCACGTGTAGACAATGTAAGCCGCACGATTGAGGTGGAGGCTACAATCTCGGGAGCAGGTGCTGAGTTGCTGCCCGGTATGAGTGGTTTCGCTCGATTCAATCAGCCGAGATAACTGCGTGTCCAATAGTGCTCTGCCCACACTCCTGAGTATAAACCAGCGCCTGCTAAAGGCAGCCGATATAAAGGAGCTGAGCTTCATTATTGCTAACGATACTTGGCAAATTATCAAGTACCGGCAAGCCTGTGTGTTTTTGCCTGACCGTTTAGGCCGCTCAAAACTATTAGCCGTGACGGGCTTAACCTCACCTAAAGAGGCCACGCCCTACTCTTTATGGTTAGAGCGCGTCCGTCAGCAGCTATCCACGCAATTGAAAACAAAGCAGCCCTTTGCTGTTTCCCCAGCTATGGTGACGCCTGAACTTGCTAAGAGTTGGTCGGAGTGGTGGCCGCAACACGTAGTTTGCGTGCCTATTATAGACTTCGACGGTTCAATTATAGGTTCCGTTTTTATCGTTAAAGAGAGTCCTTGGAGCGACTTGGAGCTCCAGCTTCTTACAGTATTGATGGAGCAGTGGTCCTACTGCTCTCAAGCACTTATGCGACGCAAAAAGGCACGATCTTGGCTATCCGTGCTGCTATCAAAAAAACTACTTATCCTCGTGCTATTGCTTGTTGTTGCACTAGGTTTCGTGCCCGTTCGCCTCTCATCAATGGCTGAAGCCGAGATTGTATCTCTAAGCAGTGAAGTGGTGAGCGTGCCGATGAATGGAGTCGTTAAAGAGTTCTACGTTGATCCAAATGAGTCAGTGGTTGCGGAGGCTCCGTTGTTTGCTTTGGATGACACAGAGTTGCTTAATCAGAGGGCGGTAACCGCTCAGGCTTTAGCCGTGGCGGAGGCGGAAATTAAGCGTACTGAGCAGCAGGCTTTCGCATCGCAAGAGCGAAAAGCGGAGCTGGCAGCTTTGCGCGGTAAAGTGCGTGAGAAGGAGCTCAACCTAGACTATGTGGAGGAGTCGATCAATCGTTTAATTGTTAGGGCTCCAAAGGGTGGCGTTTTTACCTACAGTGACCCGAATGAGTGGATTGGTAAACCTGTAGTTACTGGAGAACGAGTAGGAGATCTAGCACAGCCTAGCGATTTAGGCGTGCGCTTATGGCTGCCAGTTAATGACGCCATTAATCTAGAGCTGGGAGCGGAGATAAAGATCTTTCTTCAAATCGATCCACTCAATGCGATAGAAGCGCAGCTGACGCAAACCAGTTATCATGCCACACAATCGCCAGATGGCGTCGCTAGTTACCAGCTTCGAGGTGATTTAACCACGCCGGGAGCCGCGCGTATCGGTCTGAGGGGTGTGGCGAAGGTGTTCGGTGAGACTAAACCCCTTGCCTACTGGATATTCCGCCGACCACTAGGGAGCCTTCGTCAATGGCTAGGTTTCTAGGTAAATCAGCTAATCAGGGGCTGCCGCCGTTGCGAGAGGACCTCCGTCTTTACGAGGTGGCTGCTCAACGTGATGGATCTCCAACCTGGACAGTACAAGATCCGGTGACTAACACCTTTATGGCGATTGGCTGGTTGGAGTATGAGCTACTCTCTCGTTGGCATTTGGGCGATAAAGAGAAAGTTTTGGAATCAACCAATGCTGAGACTCCCTTAAATGTTGATGCCTCTGAACTGGAATCTCTGGTAGACGTACTGCAAAAAACCAAATTCCTTGATGCTCATGGTTTTGAGCAGACTGATGCGCTGATTGAGGAGGAGGGGCGCTCGAAAAACTCCTTGGTTAACTATTTGCTTCACCAGTACTTATTTTTCCGTGTGCCTATTTGGAACCCGGACGCTTGGCTCAAACGAGTCTATCCGAGCATCAGTTTTATCTACTCAAAACAATCGCTCTGGCTGCTAGGGTGTGCGGCGCTCATCGCATTCTATTTGACCATCCAGAAGGTGGATCTGTTTGCTGCTTCTTTCGTGGATACTTTCACTTTTGAAGGCATCCTCGGTTATCTGGCCGCTCTTATTGTGACGAAAAGTTTACATGAGTTGGGACATGCTTTTACAGCAACGCGATACGGAGTGCGGGTAGCGCATATGGGGGTGGCTTTCGTTGTAATGTGGCCGATGCTCTACACCGATACCGGTGAGACTTGGCGCGTAAAGCGCTCTAAGCATCGACTTGCTATCGCTTCGGCAGGGGTGAGTGCTGAACTCTCTCTGGCTATATTAGCCTTACTTGCCTGGAATCTTGCACCCGAAGGACCTGTCCGCGACGCCCTGTTTTTCTTGGCAACGACGGCCTGGGTAATATCTATTCTCATAAATGTCAGTCCATTTTTGCGCTTTGACGGTTACTACATTCTCTCGGATATTCTCGATATACCAAACCTTCATGAACGTTCAGCCTCTGCAAAAATAACTTGGATCAGGCGTCACCTGCTAGGTTGGGAGATGGATTACTCCGAGGAGATGACAGCTAGGCGAAAAAGCTTCTACATCGTCTTTTCGATTCTCTCATGGGTTTACCGTATGGTGGTATTCCTCGGTATCGCAGCCGCAGTTTATTACTTCTTTTTCAAAGCGCTAGGGATCGTTTTAGCGTTGGTTGAGATTTGGTGGTTTGTACTCAAGCCTATGGTCGCAGAGATGGCCGTTTGGCGTGAGAACTGGTCACAAACGAAGGCTAGTAAAAAACGCGGTTTGTTTGTTTTTACGCTGCTGATGGGGCTATTTATTTTTGTACCTTGGCAAACAGATATCAAACTGCAAGGCTGGATGCATGCGAGTAAAGCCAGTGTGCTCTACGCTCCCGATGCAGCTCTATTAAGAGTGTTACCACCTAACGGCAGTGAAGTTAGTGCTGGTGAGTTGTTATTTGAGCTAACTCAGCCCGAAACCGAGGCGAACATAAAGGTTGCAGTAGCGGCTAAAGAGTCGATAGAGGATCAACTACAGGGACTTCTCGGTATAAGAGACGGAGAGGCTTTGCGCCTAGAGTTGGTGGAGAGTTGGCGGGAAAAAGACGCGTCGCATCAGGCTGAGAAAGCGAAGTTAGACGCTCTAAAACTCTATGCGCCTTTCGATGGCTTTTTAACAGATTTGGATCCCTCACTTGCACCTAATGTCTGGGTTAACCCTGAGCAGCCTCTCGCGGTGTTGGTTGACCGGGCCTCTTGGGTTGTTGATGCCTTCGTACCTCAGGATCAGTATGCAAGGATTACACAGGGCGCAAAAGTAAAATTCTTCACTTTACACAAACCGCTCGTCCCTCTAACCGGTTCAGTTGTGTCATTGGATACAAGGCGGCTCGAGGAGCTACCTGAGCCAATGCTATCCGCTCAGTTTGGCGGCGCAATAAGTGTAGAGAATGATCAAACAGGTCTCACGCCCCGTGAAACCTTATTTAAAGTTCGAATCCAGCTTGATGAAGCACCTGTGTCAAAACAAGTAGCCATCGGGGTGGCCAATATTGAAGCCCAGCCAAAAAGCATTTTCGACACACTGTTCAATGCTTTGGCTTTGGTGCTTGTTCGAGAAGTTAGTTTTTAATCTGAGACGCACTGGAGATAGTGAAATGAAAAAACTAAATGCCCTAATGTTAGCGACTGGTGTGTCGTTATCGGCCAGCACAATGGCAGCTGATACTCAATCTGAAAGCCGTTTGGATCGCATAAAAGAGTACAAAACAATGATCCTAGGTTACTACGAGACGGGCATCCCCTTCAGTTATCTCGATAACAATGGAGTGCAGGGCTTCGGTGCCGAAATCAGTAAACGTATCGCTGAAGCTGTGCGTGTTGAGTTGGGCCTTGATGAGCTGGAGATTCGTTGGAACCCAATGACGGTATCTACGCGTATCGCGCTAGTCGCAGCGAATACAATTGATCTTGAGTGTACAAGTACCTCGCACAAGAAAAGCCGAGAGCAGTATGTGAGCTTCTCGAACAACTTCTTTATATCGTCTGACGCTATGGCTGCCCGCAAAGATAGTGGAATTACTTCGGTAGCCAGCGCCGCCGGTAAACGCATATCGGTCGTTGAAGGTTCTGATAACGTTCAGAGTGCTGGATCAATTAGTTCTAACCTAGTTGAAGTGGCAAATAACCCGCGTGGTATGCAGGCGGTCGAGAAGGGTGATGCTGACGCATTCTTTAGTAATATCGGTCTTGTTTCTCGCGAAATGCTGCGCCTCGACGATGCCTCAGCTTACGAAGTTAACTTTGTCGGTTCCAACCCATCTGGTTACGCTTGTATGCTTCCCAAAGGTGATGCCGGCTTGAAAAAAATTGCTGACGAAACTATCGCAAGCATGATGGCTAGCGGCGAGATGGAAGAGCTGTTTAACACCTGGTTCAACGGCCCAATCCCACCTTATGCGCGCAGTGCAAACGTGCAGATAGATGAGCTGAATAGAGCGCTTTACGCTAACCCTAACGATACTGCTTACGAGTAAATTGATCAGATGCCCCTGTCTACTGTTTTGTAGAGGCAGGGGTTTTTCCTCGACGCGTTTTCTATCCGCTACTACTTCAAAGCTGTAACTTTAACAAACTCATTTACTCCTCCCCCGGCTGTCGTTTTTGATATCCGTCATACTTTTGTCTCGTAATGCCTCCCAATAGTTTCAAATCTGTATGGCAAAGTCCCATTACTGAAAGCTTTTGAAAGGTTTTGGGTTCAGTTTTCTATATTATTTATGTCAACCTGCGGCAGATGCGAGTTATACATCGCAACACCCATCGTTACACGCCGCTAAAGGCGCAAAAGTCTTGCGTCGCCATCTGAAAAGTATAGGTGAATTTGATGAAACTAATTGCTCTAGAAAATCGAATCGTTTTCGACGGTGCTTTGGGAACAGATCTCGTTCTTGACCAGGTATTGGACGGTTCCGATGCGCTTGAGGTGGGTAATGCAGGTGGCGAAATTGATTCGTCTCAGAGCGCCTCAAACGAGGTGGTTTTCATCGACTCTTCTATCGCTGATTTGAGTTCACTTGTAGCTGGCCTGCCCTCAGGGCTTGAAGTTGTGCTGGTTGACTACGGTGTAGATGGCTTCGAGTTTATGGCACAGGAGCTTGCGGCTCGTTCAGGGCTCGATGCAGTTCATGTTATCGGGCATGGCTCAGATGGTCAGGTGACGCTTGGCACTAGTGTTCTCGAAAGCGATACGCTCGCGAGTTACAGCGATGAACTCACGCAGATTGGAGCGACGCTAGCTGAGTCAGGGGATATCCTATTCTACGGTTGTGATGTTGCGGCTTCAGTGGATGGAAAGTCACTGATTGACAATATTGCTTCAATTACCAAGGCGGATATAGCCGCGTCTAGCGATACCACCGGCGCTACTGGCGATTGGGATCTTGAAGTTAATTCGGGGTCAATTGAAGCTGATGTTCTTTCCATAGAGGGATATCAGCACACTCTGGCTAATGTGGACACGGCCCCCGTGTTTGCAACCTCGATTAGATTAACGGCTGTAGAGGCTAAGTCGGGTACAACTGTTGCCCAAACGATCCCAAATATTTCGAGCACCACTGCCAATACGCTTTATCTCTACGTTAATGACCGGGATCCGAATGAGGTTATCGGAGTTCAGGTGCAACACAAAGATGGGACCTGGCATGACCTAGCCTGGGATGCTTATTACATTTCCAACGAGCAGGTTGGTTACAACGGTAACTACCCTAGTGGCTTAACTTACACATTAGGTACGGCAAGTTCGAGTAATGAATTTCCTGACCCTGGGCAATCTGGGCGGGTAATGCGATTTGAATATGACCTACCGGATTTGAGTACATGGGGTTACTCAGTCAACGATTCGATTAGCCTGCGGTATGTTGCTAGCAACGCTAATACAGCCGGAGCCTGGATTAATGCTGATTTGGTAACTGAGACAGTTATTCCCGCTCAAACTAAAACTGAGAATTTCGACGATTACACGATCGACTTGAAGAGTTATGTCTACGATCCTGAGACTGCAGATGCCAGTCTTGCGTATACGGTCAGCGGAAACTCTAATATCGGTGTGACAATTACGAATGGCGTTGCAACCATTAGCTCCGCAACTGCCGATTGGTTCGGTACAGAGACAGTAACCTTCAGTGTTACCGACGCTTCGAGCAACACAATCTCTCAGGACGTTACTTTTACCGTGTCTGAGTATGTTGGTGAGCCAATCAATGATGCGCCGATTTTTAGCTCCTCATCGAGCTCCTCTGTTGATGAAAACACCACCGCGGTAGGAACGGTTGTTGCCAGTGATACAGCAACAAATAGCGCGGTTTATATCGATGGCAGCGCAAATAGCTATCTCGTTACAAACACGGCGGCTGGACTGTCTGATATTTCTACTCTTACGCTAGAAGCTTGGGTGCAAGTCGAGGGAGGCGATGGTACTTGGAGGGATATTATTTCGAGTAGTGCTGCTAGCAACCAACTTTTTGAGTTGCGGATAAACCCTAACGGCCAACTGGCCTTCGGTATCGATTCTGGTTCGGGCTATAAAGAGACCTACACTGTCGCTGAAATCGACGACGACAAACTTCACCACGTTGCTGTCACTAAGAGTGGCGATAGCGTCAGTTTGTTTATCGACGGTCAGCTGCAGGTGCTGGATGACACTATTTCTAGTACTACCACGAATGTTACCGCTGGTTCTACAGTTGCTACTCTAAGTGGGTCGTTTACGCCAACTTCAACTCGAATCGGTGCTCGGGCTTATTATGGTGACCACGAATGGTTCGGCATGATAAACGACGTTCGTGTCTGGAGCGATGTTCGCACTGCGTCTGAGATCCAGGCCAATATGAATAACGAGTTGCAGGGCAATGAAGCTGGCCTTGCCGCTTACTATACTCTCAACGAAACTTCTGGATCGGTGCTCGCTGATAGTACAGCGAATGGTAATGATCTATCTATCCAAGGCACAGGTGTCGAACTCAATACTACCGTTCAAACCCATAATGATTTTTCCCTTCCATTAGATGGTACAGACGATTATGTCGATATCGGAACCGTGCCTACCGGAGTTTTTGCAGATGCCTTTACCTTGGAGGCGAGAGTCAAGCTTGATGCTTACGGCTCTTGGGCTCGGCTGTTCGATCTAGGAAATGGTGAACTCAGCGATAACATCATATTCTCTCAGTGGAGTGACTCTGGGAAGGCAATTCTGCAAGTCTACCGTGGAGGCGTCAGTATCTATGAAGTCACAACTACTGAACAGATCCCGCTAAACGAGTGGGTTACCGTTAGCGCCGTCTATGACGGCAACGGGGATGTAAAAATCTATTTTGACGGAGTTGAGAAGACAGTTCAGATCTCCTCAGGTACGGTGGGTGATGCCAATGATGTGGCTAGAGCGGATAGCTTTATAGCTAAATCCAACTGGTCCGCAGACAAGTATCTAGACGGTGAAATTTCCGATGCACGAATTTGGAGTGTTGCTCGAACATCTGAACAGATAAGACAATACTTCAACGCGGATGTGGCGGCGGATGCAACCGGTTTGTTCCGCAACTACAAATTTAGCGAGGTCACAGGAACTAACGTTACAGACTCTAGTAGCAACAGTGTCGATGCAACGCTTTATGGTACAACAGCTTCCTACAATCCGCTAAATCAGGGGCAGGTTACCTATGCCGTTACCGATGGGGTTGATAAAGCAAAATTTACAGTAGATTCAGCCACAGGTGAGCTGGCCTTTGCGAATGTGGCGGATGTTGACTTTGAGGCTCAAAACTCCTTTACGCTAGTAGTTACCGCAACTGACACAACTAGTGGCTTAACTTCTGATCAAACTATCACAGTCACTTTGAATGATCAGAATGATGCACCCACCATTACAAATGCGCCAAATAGCCTCACAGTTATCGCTGATGTTGCATCGAACCTAGATCTCTCAGCTGTTACCATCGCAGATCAGGACGACGACACACTCACAATCACTCTGGTAGCTACAGGTGGAAACTTAACTGCTTCCAGTGCGGGCAATGTTACGGTTTCTGGCTCCAATACTTCTACGCTGACTTTGACTGGTAAAGGTGCGGACATAACGACCTTTTTTGATACTGCTTCAAGCATTCAGTACACCAATACAACGGGTACTGCAGCCACACTGACTATTAGCGGCAGTGATAGTAACGGTGGAGTATTTGCCGCTGATCCTCAGGTTACTTTAGATGTCGCAGAGGCTATTAATCAGGCTCCAATATTCAGTACCTCTAGCACTTTCACAATTGACGAGAACATTGCAAGCGTCGGTACTGTGACGGCTAGCGACTCTACGTCTGAAACGGCGATAAGAATAGAAGATACTGATGGCGACAGAACAACCGTTGAAAACTATCTCTCCACTAATGCACTGCCTTTAATTACCGATATGGTGTGGACAGAAGAGCTTTGGATTAAACCCGAGACAGCCACAGAAGAGTATCGAGGAATCATCTGCGGAGGTGATCCCTCTGCTGTCAATGCACGAGTTCTTGGTCTCTGGCAGTTGGGGGCAAAACTCCACTTTGATATAGGTACAGATACAGGCTTCGTGACGGCTAATGATGTCTTGACCATCGGCGAGTGGAATCACGTTGCTGTGACCGCCGATGGCTCAAACTACAGAATGTATGTAAACGGTGAGCTGGTTCACACTCAGGCAATAAGTGCCGGTACCACGCAAATGCCCCAGTCAACTCAGCTCTTCATTGGTGCAACTGACAACCAGTTCAACGGCGAGATCAACGACGTCCGTATTTGGACAGCAACGCGTACTGAAGCTGAAATTCAAGCAAACATGAATACAGAGTTAGTAGGTAATGAAGCGAATCTAATTGCCTACTACACCTTCAATGAAATTGTTAATGGCACCACTGTTGTTGATAAGTCTGCTTCTGGCGCTGATCTCACGATCACAGGTTCAGTGGAGCTTACACGCCAGTCAACTCAGAATGATTTTGCCCTCACTCTTGATGGTGTAAATGACTATGTAGATCTAGGCACCGTGCCTGCCGGCACCTTTGATGGTGCCTTCACGTTTGAAGCGCGAGTGAATGTCGCAAATATTGCACAGTCCTGGTCTAGAATTATAGATCTGTCAGATCCCAATACGAGTGAACGTCTATTGCTTGCTTTGCATGGATCGACGGGTGAGATCGCACTAGATTATGAAACGCCAGGCGGTACTACCTATCACGTTAATACCACTGTCCAACTTCCTGAAAGTGAGTGGGTAACAATTAGTGCGAGCTACGATGGCAGTGGTAATGTTGCTATCTATTTTGACGGTGTAGCTCAGACCATCGAAGGCAACACGACTAACTTCCGAACCCCAACAAATACAAGTGCATGGGCTGACTCATTCATCTCTAGAGGCTCAGCGGGTTACACAGAGCGCTATATCGCGGCTCAAATCGCCGATGTCAGACTTTGGACTGTTGCAAGAACCGAAGATCAAATATTTGAAGCGTACAACTCTGAGTTGACAGGCAGTGAAACCGGGTTGTTTAGGTATTACAAGTTCAACGAAATTAGCGGAACTTCGGTTGTCGATTCAAGCGCTAATGCAGCGAATGCCAATATTTTAGGCACAGAAGCAACGTTCAACCCGATAAACTCTGGTAGCGTCTCCTATTCAATTACTGGTGGCGCAGATCAAAGTAAGTTTACTATCAACTCCACGACTGGAGCACTTGCCTTCGCCGATGTGAACGATGCTAGCTATGAAGCTCAAGCCTCTTACAGCCTTATTGTAACGGCAACCGATCGTGTCAGTGGTCTTGCCTCGGATCAGTCGATAACTGTAAATCTTAATGATCTCGGCCCAACTGCGTCTGATGATACAGATAGCGTGGAAGAGAACGCTACCGAGCAGGGTAATGTCCTTTCAAATGACCTTAGCTCGGCGAACGAGAGTGCTCTCGGTATCACTATCAATGATGGGGTAACGGATCAAGAGTTACGCTTTGACGAAACAGCGGCTGCTACCACGTTACTTGGTGGTGCGACATCGTTCGATATTTCGCTGACACTTGCCGCGGATCCGACTGAGGTGCCCACCACAGGAACCTATCCCGCAACTGTAATGCTCTCCTATGCGGCTCCATCGCCCGCTTCCCAAAATGAGATAATTTTTGAGACATATGATGATGTACTGCACGTCTTTGTTGGCGGTACGCAATACACTACTGGCGTTTCTGTCACTGATTTATTCGACAACACACCGCATACTTTAAGAGTCACTTGGAATACAAACGGTACGCTAAATCTCTATATTGATGGCACTCTGAAACAGACAATGACAGGCGTTGGGACCGGAGACAGCATTGGTAGCAACGGCGTAATATCTTTCGGACAAGAGCAGGACTCTGTAGGCGGTGGTTGGGCGTCTAACCAAATATTTCCGGGTACCTATTACGATATCAGTATCGCGACCAACGATGGAACGACCGATCGCTCGGCTCAGTGGTACATGAGCGGTATTGAAAATAACACGATTACGTCTACAAACGGCCTCTACGAGCTTGCCTTAGTAGGCTCACCAACGGCTGTTAGCGAGCTCAGCGTCACGGGTGTTCGGACAGGTACTGAGTCAGGTGCAGGTACTTCGGGCACCGTAGGGCAGGCACTTATCGGAACCTATGGCACGCTTATACTAAATAGTGATGGCTCATACTCTTACGTAGCTGATCAGCCCGCTGCGGACGCCCTCGCTGCCGGTGTGACTGCCGTTGATTCATTCACCTACACAATTACGGACAGTTCGAACTCAGAGCCGGATACTGCTCAACTTGATATCACCGTTAATGGTCTTGATGATGCGCCGATACTGACCGTAGGCGCGGTCGGGGCGTTTGATATTGATAACAACACGTCTGTTCATTCAACTAACTTAAATGTCATTTCACCTAATCTGACGCTCACAGACGATGCGGGCGACACAATTAGCACCGTAAAAGTGCAGATTGATGATTTTGACAGTAACTCATCTGATCAGTTGCTGTTTGCAAATACCGGTTCAATTACAGGGTCTTGGGACAGTACATCTGGGATTTTAACGTTGACCGGGGCGGCTAGCGCAGCGGACTACCAGGCAGCGCTGAGAACCGTTAAGGTTTATGTAGACACCAGCTTCGCTGGCTCGCGAACGTTCTCTTACTCAGTCGGTGATGCGATACCTTTCAGCGGAAATGGTCACTTTTATGAGGTAGTTGAGACACTCAGCACCTGGACAGAGGCCAAGGCGCTTGCAGAGTCTCGCACCTTTTACGGTATGCAAGGTTATCTCGCAACTATTACAAGTGCAGAAGAGAATGCTTTTATCGCAACTAAATTGGGCGCAGAGGATGTATGGATCGGCGCCAGCGATGCGACTACTGAGGGGGCATGGACCTGGGTAACAGGTCCTGAGGCTGGAACGCAATTCTTCTCGCAAAACCTTGCGGACACTGTGGGTCCGAAAGGTACCGACGTTAACGGTGAGTACAGTAACTGGAATGACGGCGAGCCGAATAATAGTGGCAGCAACGAAGACGCTGCTGAGTATTACGCTAACTCTACCAAGTGGAACGATCTACCATCCGACAGTGCAAACGCCAAGAATTTTGTCTTGGTTGAGTACGGTGGTATGTCTGGTGATCCTACGCCAGTGATATCCGGCAGCGTAACTATGATCGTAAACCAGGCGCCAACCCTGTCTGCCTCGAACGCGTCCAGTTCGTTTATTGAGGGAAGCTCCGCTGTCGTTGCGTCTAGCGCTATCTCCGTCGCGGACGCGGATAATGCTACGCTAGCATCTGCCACAGTCGCTATCACATCAGGATTCACCTCGGGCGACACTCTAGAGTTGACAGCTGATAGCGCTACCATGGGTAACATTTCAGCTAGCTACTCAACTTCAACAGGAGTTTTGACGCTTACTTCGGCCGGCGCTACTGCTACCGTTGCTCAGTTTGAGGCCGCCTTGGCGGCAGTAACGTTCTCTTCAACTGCCAGCGATTTGATGGCCAATAGTGAATCGAGAACCCTCTCTTGGACAGTCAACGACGGCTCGGTAGACAGTGCCACGAATACATCCACACTGAGTGTGCAGGATCTGATAAATGCCGCCCCAGTATTCAGTTCATCGGACACGTTTACCATTGCCGAAAATACGACTGCGGTTGGCACCGTCTCGGCAGCCGATACAATTTCTGATGGTGCAGTTGATTTTGCTGGTAGCGGCGACTATGTCGAAGCGAACGGGATCGACCTTAGCAGCAAGTCCGTTACGATGGAGGGCTGGTTCTCATTCAATGACCTGACCAATCAACAGAACATCTTGCATCTTGCGGATTCGGCTAACCCCATAATTCGCTTAGTCCCCTTTAAAACAAGTGCTAACGAAATTGCCTTTTACATCAATGACGGTACGGACCCCTCAAATGTCGTTTTATACACCGGCGTTACAGTGGAGGCGGGCCAGTTCTACCATCTAGCATTCATTTATAACGGAGATAACCAAACAGCCAGTGTTTATGTGAATGGCCAAAGCACTGATGTTAATAATACGGCGACACATACGCTCGACCTGTCACCAAACCTGACAGATTATTATGCGGGTGCAGGCGATGCAGGAGGATTCAATTCGAATGTAGTAGTCAATGATTTGCGAATTTGGGACTCCGCGCGCACCCAATCTGAGATTCAGACCTACATGAACCAGGTTCTCGTGGGTGATGAGACTGACTTGGTTGCATACTACAAACTCAATGAAACCAGCGGTACAACATTCGCGGATAGCACATCTAACTCATACGATCTGACGCTGAAGGGCACTGGTACAGTGGTCAACGATGTTCAAGCCGATAGTGATCTGACTTACACCATTTCTGGCGGCACAGACTCAGCGCTCTTCACTGTCAATGCCGACACTGGGGCACTCTCGTTTAAAGAGGCTGGCATGGCTGATTACGAGAATAAAACGGTCTATGAGGTTATCGTCAAAGCAACTGATAACTCGTCAGGCCTAGAGTCCACACAAACAATCACCGTTAATCTGACCGATGACGGTCTAATTGATACTGATGGCGATGGTGTTGAAGATGCACAGGATATCGATGATGACAACGATGGCATTCTTGATATCAACGAGACATCAGAAAACTTTAAGTGGGCAGGCGGCTACTCAATTTCCGGAAATACAGCTACCGGAACCATCGATTCAACTGGATTCACTTACACGTTAACGGATCTAAGCGGCGGCGCGCTTGATATACAGATTACAAGTTCAGTATTTAATCACTCCACCTTCCCTAGTGAATACCTAGTACCTAATGCGGATCCGACTATCAAAAACACATTAGCGTCGATTAATACGCTTACATTCGATAGCACGATCCTAAACCCAGTCTTAGCTTTCTCCTCCATCGGAAGTCCTTCAACAGCTGTCGGGATAGAGTTCAGTGACGATATAACCGTTTTATGGTCTACCGCGGTCGTTGAGGATTCAAGTACCCGCGTGACGGGTTCTGAAGGCTACATGGTGGCCAAGCTGATAGGTGAATTTGATGAGATCTCCTTCAAATACCTTGCTGATGAAACTTACGTCAACTTCGCCTTCGGGGCCGATGTAAGACAGGATGTCGACACGGATGGTGATGGAAGCGTTGACCGTTTAGACAGTGATTCAGATGCAGACGGTGTTAGTGACCTAGTTGAAGCCCAGGTCGTCGGTGGTTTTGGTGTTGCGGACCCAACAACTCTAAGCGGATACACTGCGCCGTCCGGTTCGGACAGCGATTATGACGGCCTAGATGATGCCTTTGACGCTGATACCACTTTAGCTACCAAAACACGTGCGACAGAATCTCAAGGTCTCACGCCAATCGATTCAAACTCGAACAGTGTAGCGGATTATCTAGTCAACGAAGCACCTGTGATGAGTGTTGGCACTCTTGGGACTTTGGATACTCGAACTGCATCGAGTGCTGCCATTGCACCGCAGTTGACGCTCTCTGATATTGAGAACAATAACCTCGACTCAGCTAAAGTTGTTCTAGCAAACTACGTATCAGGTGATTTTTTAAGCTTTACTGATACGACGGACATCAGTGGTTCTTGGGATGCTGGTACGGCAACACTGACACTGACCGGCAGTGCATCTCCGGCTGATTATCAAGCAGCACTTCGCAGCGTCGAGTTTGGTACCAGCAGCACTGATTTCACAGATCGTCAGTTTACCTTTACGGTTGGTGCAACCCTGGCCTTCAAGGGTACTGGCCAGACTAGCGTTAATGAGGTTACCTCATCTGCTACGACGATGACTGTGCTCGGTAATGTTGCACCTACGATCTCAGTATCAAGTAACCCGTCCGCGATCGAATTTGACGGTAGTGGCGATTATCTTGAAGCGGGTGCACCGCTGTTGAACGATATGTCTACGTTCAGCATCTCCTTCTGGCTAAACCCGGATACTTTCGATTTTGCAAACAATGGGTATATCAGCCTGGTAGGGCAGGATAATGCGTATGAGCTAATGCTTGATGATTCTGACGGCGCTGGGAAAGTCGCTTTCAGATTCTACAGCGCTGTAGCGGGAACTCTCAGATACGATGTCACTAATATACTCGCAACCAATACTTGGACGCATCTGACAGTAACAGGCGATTCGCAAGCTGGGTACATAAAGCTATACGTTAATGGTACCGAATCAACCACGATTAATTTCGCGTCCGAAACAAACTTTGGTAGCTCAACATACAACACCTCAGTCGGGGGCCGTGTTCAGCAGCACACAAATCCAGATTTCTTCGATGGTAGAATGGATGAGGTCTCCATTTGGAGTCGCGTTCTCGATAGCACAGAAGTATCGAAGCTCCAGACTGCCCGTTTGACTGGCACCGAAACTGGATTAATTGCGTACTGGGCGATGGATGAAGGCACTGGCTCCACCGTGGCCAACGGAGTCGTAGGTGCCAATTCAAACACCAACCTAACATTTGTTAGCACACCTACTTGGGTGCCTTCGTCACTTCAAGTTGAAACTACCTACGTTGAAAATGATGACCCTGTTGGGTTAAGTGCGGTAGTAACTGCAGCAGATGTTGACGATACAACACTGGCATCTGCAAAAGTTTCAATTACTTCAGGTTTCGTCGCAGGCGATCTCTTGTCGTTTACGAATGATGATGCGACCGCGTATGGAAACATTACTACCGCATATAACTACGAGACCGGGGTGCTTACGCTCACATCGAAAGATAGCACCGCGACGGTTGCGCAGTGGAACAGCGCACTCGCCGCTATTAAATTTTCTTCCAATGCTGACGAGATATTTAACGGTAGCCGGACGATCAGCTGGAGCGTTAATGACGGTGAGGTTGATAGCAGCGTCGTTACCTCAAACATCACGGTTAAGGGCTATGGCGCTGCCCCTCTCATATACGGTACGGATGCTTACACGGTAGCCGAGGACTCTTCGGTAAATCTTTCTGGATTTACGGTTAGTGACTCTGACACAACCGACCTGAAAGTGAAATTAGTTGCCACAAATGGGGTATTAACACTCGGTACCACGACAGGTATCTCAGGTTATACGGCAGCAGCCAAAACCCTTGAGATCAGCGGTACCGCAACGAATCTGACCACTGCGCTTAATTCCCTTAACTACAAGCCAGATGCGAACTTCAATGGTGAAGAGGAGCTGGCAATTCAGGCAAGTGATGACGGCGGTGTAACTTGGAGTGACTACTTTGTTAGCCGAACCGGTCTCTTCTATGCACCCGTAACCCAGCATTACTATGAGTTTGTAGCATATCAAACGGGTGATGACCGAACTTGGGATACCGCCAAAACGTTGGCTGAGTCACGTACCTACCTTGGGTTGGGCGGTTACTTAGCGACAATAACATCGGCCGAGGAGAATGCCGAAGTAACAGCAAAACTGGGTGGTAACGGTTGGTTCGGCGCGAGCGATGCTGAGTCTGAAGGCATATGGAAATGGGTGACTGGTCCAGAGGCTGGTACCCAGTTCTGGCAGGATTCTACTACTGCTGGCACAGGCTCAGAGAGTTACCAGGGCTATACCGTCAATGGAATGTATGCCAACTGGGCGTCTGGTGAACCAAATAACGCAGACGGCGGTCGCGGGGGCGAAGATGTCGCTCACTTCTACTCTAGCAATGGTACTTGGAATGATTTTGCGGCTACCAATACCTCAAGTATTGCTGGTTACATTGTAGAGTATGGCGGCCTCTCAACGGACTTCTCGGATAAGCCTGAAGCGGCAAAACTGAAGATTATAGTAACCCCTGTAAACGACGCCCCAGTTCTTGACGCCCCAACTACGATTTCGCTTACGGAAGATGCGGACTGGAATACCTTCAGCGGTGAGACTGGCGGCCTATCGGCCACTGATATCGATACAGATGCGGTATTGACCTACTCTATTAGCGGCGGTTCTCTCGTCAATGGCATGCAGGTTAGGTCGGGTAGCTATGGGCAGTTGGTGTTGAATCCGAGTGATGGCACTTACACCTTTGTTGCTGATCATTATGCTATCAATGCACTAACTAATGTGGCGAGCGACTCGTTTACTGTTACCGTTACTGATCAGAATTCTGCGTCAGATTCAAAAACGCTGACAATTGAAATTACATCGGCCGCAGATGACTTAGCCAAAGTTGGCGGGGTGGCATCTAGTGTTACTTACGTTGAGAACTCTGCACCGATTTTGATTGATTCTACTATTACATTTAGTGATGCTGATAATTCTGATTTTGGTACTGGGACACTTGTAATCGCAACCGATGCGAACGCAGAGATTACAGATGTACTTGGAATCAAAAGCATCGGTGGAATTACAATTTCGGGTACGGCGGTAAACTACAACGGCACGCAAATTGGCACCGTTTCTAGTGTTTATGATGGCAGTTCTGGAGGTGATCTTGCAATTACCCTCGCTGTAGGCACTAGGATAGATGCCGTTCAGGCGCTTGCACGCGCAATTTCCTTCAGTAGTTCATCTGAAAACCCAAGTGACGCATCCCGTACGCTTACCTTTACGCTGACCGATTCCTCAAGTCGTGCGATTAGTAAGACTGCCACCGTTGCGGTAAATGAAATAAATGATGCGCCGGTTGTCAACTTGGGAAGCGCCTCTTGGCAGACAGAGAAAACCTCGGGTAACCCTGATGGTACTTTTGCCTTAACTGATGCTCAGGTGAGCGATCCCGAAGATGATACTGTATCACTTTCATTTGCAGTGAAGTTAGATGCTGCCAATAGCGACACACCATACGGCACACTTACGATCCGTCTTGATGTTACCAATGGCTTAGTGGCGAGCGATTTCACCACTGGTACGGTATCTGGAACCACAATTTCTGGAAGCCTACTGACGCTGAAGGCGGGTACCGATATCGCACGTATCAATGAGACGCTTGCCGCAACTGACGGTTTGGTTTACAGCGCTACAAGCACCTACGATATTGTTGACCCCGGGGCGGACGTCATTACTGTAACTGCAACAGACACTAACAGCGGTGAAACGGTATCAACCAAACAAGTGTATGTGGCACCTCAGGCACCTACGGCCGGTAGTGCGAATTTGTTCGCACAAGAAGAGGCATCAACGTCGCTTGATGTGGCCTTGCTGGTGGATACATTCAACAATAATGACACGGGTAACTACTTTACTTACGGACAAGATGGAACGGTCGGTGATGCGGCTGCAATAACAGCATTTACTGCAGCTGATACAATATTTGCCGACACCGACTTAAATTCAGATGGTAACCTCAACGATGTGATTGGTTATAGGTTGAGAAGTGCTACTGATTCAACTGTTGTTGCGGGAGATTTGCGCTTCGCAACAACAGGACAATACCTTGCGGCTGCTGGTGCTGATGCTGCATTTACCTTCACATCGACAACTGATTTTGAGGGGTATACTGAGTTCTATTATCAGTATACGGAGGATGGTGCAGGAACAACCAATGTTGCCCAAGTTCGCATCTACGTTACAGGTGTAAACGATGCGCCGGTGATTACATTCACAGGTTCGCCAAGCACTTCTGAAGATACGGTTTTAACTTACGGATCGGGTGAAACTCAGTCAATCACAATTGCTGATATCGACGCTGGGGCCAGCGATCTGTTGGAAATGACAGTTCGTGCCGATAATGGCGCTTTGACTCTTGGTTCGATGACGAATCTTTCAGTTGTCGGTGGCGCTGATGGTACGTCTTTGGTAACCGTTCGTGGCACATTAACCGATCTTGATTCAGCATTTGACGGGTTGGTCTACACCCCAGATGCAAACTTCAATGGTACTGACACACTAACGGTCAAGCTAGATGATTTGGGGAATAGTGGTTCCGGTGGAGCTTTGTCACATGAGGTGAGTCAGAGCATAACGGTAAGTGCAGTAAATGACGCTCCTGTATTAAGCGTGCCAAGCGACATATCTGTTAATGAAGATAGTCTTATCTACTTTGGTACGAACGAGACGCAGCAGATTATATTTGACGACGTTGACGTTACTGCCTCAACCATTATGACGTTGCAGCTATCGGCTTCTAACGGTGATATTACTCTGGGCAGCGTGGCGGGGCTGGCGAGCCAGTCTGGTAACGGAACATCTTCGGTGACTGTGACGGGTACCCAGGCTGTATTGAGGAGCGCCATTGAGGGGCTTAGTTACCGTGCAGATGCGAACTACAACGGGGCAGACACACTCACAGTAACTGTCAGCGATACGGGAGATACAGGCTCTGGTGGAGTTAAGAGTTCAACCGCGAGCATTAACATCACAGTAAATGCGGTAAATGATGCTCCGGTCGTTTCGGCCCCGGCTAGCATCGCGGCGGTGGAAGATACCAGTTATAGCTTCTCGGCGGGCGATATTCAGTTTGCCGATGTTGATGCGGCGAGTGCTGATCTTAAACTTACTCTTTCAGCAACGCATGGTACTTTGACTCTTGGGACAACTACAGGGTTGGCCGCTACAACGGGTACGGCCGACCTTGCATCTATTACCGTGACAGGTTCACTAGCCGATTTGCAGAGTGCCATCGGGACCCTTTCGTACAAAGGGGACTTAAACTTCAACGGTGCAGATTCTATTGTTATCAAACTTGAGGATCAGGGTAATACTGGTAGTGGTGGCAGTCTGGCTGATGAGGTTTCCGTAAGCGTAGCCGTGGCGGCAGTCAATGATGCTCCTGTAATATCAGCTGTACAAACCGCTGAGACGCAAGAGGACACTGCGTTTGCATTTGCTAATGCGGCAGCGATCACGCTAACGGATATTGATGCAACAAACACCTCGATAATGAGCTTGTCTCTGACAGTGACAAATGGCTCTTTAGCCATCGACAACTTAAGTAACCTAACATTAGTTAACGGTGCGCAAAACAGCGCAAAAATTGAGGTGCGGGGTACCCTAGCGCAATTACAAACTGCGATAGATGGATTGGTTTACCTACCTGATGCTAGCTACAACGGAAGTGATTCACTTGAGGTTGTTTTAGCGGACAAAGGTGATACCGGCACTGGGGGATCTAAGCGCGATACACATACTGTAGCGCTTACGGTTACAGCGGTGAATGACGCTCCAGTCATCACGGCTCCAGCTAGCATAACGACTAACGAAGACATCGCGATTACATTCGGTGTTAGTGAGTCACAGCAGTTAGGCTTGAATGATATCGACGCAACTGCGACGTCTGAAATGGCGCTAAACCTAAGTGTATCTAACGGCACGGTAACTTTAGCATCCATGTCAGAATTGACAGTTGAATCTGGTGTGAACGGCTCTTCAGCCCTGCAGGTCAAAGGTACACTAGCTGCGTTGCAGGCCGCTGTAGAGGGCTTAGTTTATCAGCCAGATGCGAATTTCAATGGAACTGATTCGTTGGTGGTTAAACTTGAAGACCGCCTAAACGCAGTGGTGCTGAGCGATAACGCCAACATCGCTTTGACGATTACAGCGGTCAATGACGCACCAGTACTTTCTGTGACTGACTTAACTGCTACTGAAGATGGAGTTGCCATAAGCGCAACAGCGCAAACCAATGATGTGGATGCTGGCGATTCCCACACCTATAGTGTATCGACGCTAGCTACGGGCGAGGGTAGCGTCACTATCGATGGTACTTCAGGCGAGTACACCTTTGATCCGGGTAGTGATTTCCAGTCATTAGCCGAAGGTGCGTCTACTTCGGTCACCTTCAACGTGACCACGACAGATAGTCAATCTGCTGCCGATACAAAGGCTGTAACTGTTACGGTAAACGGAGTTAATGATAACCCTGTACTCGGTGCCTTCACTGAGGTGTCGTATGCTCACGGTGTTGGCAAAGTGTATGATCGCGCAATTGTCACCGGTACTGCGGTGGCGTCTGACGTTGATACCACGGATATACTGAGCTTTAGTGTTCTAGCTAATCCGGTGAGCTCTCCGAGCAGTGCGCCATCTTTGGGCTCGCTCGAAATCAATGCAGTCACGGGTGCATACACATTTACCCCTAACGATGCTGCTATCTACGCGGTCACAGAAACGGTTAGTCAGACTTTCACCATCAGAGTTGAGGACGATAACGCTTCTGCTGGCTATGCCGAACGTAACTTTGTCGTCTCAGTAGCAGGCGAGGCGTTAACCGTTGGAAGCGATTTAAGCCCGCTAGATATGGCAGCAGTCCTTAGCTATTACAGTGGCACTTCTGCGACCCTAGACATTTCATTGATGAATGGTCTTCAGGGTTCGGACTATGAGTCCGTTGTGTTGGCGAACCTGGCTAAGTTCAGCAATATCATTGGTGGTCCGTTGACGGTGGGTGATTACCTGACGGCGGCGCAGTTGGATACGTTGCTGACCAACTACACCGGCCCGGGTCCAATTACATTCGACCTCGATGGTATGACGGGTCTCCAGGGAACAGCCTACGAGTCTGTTCTGCTAGATCACTTCGATGCGATCGATACGTTCGCGGGT
>JABXHP010000221.1 GCA_013373575.1 Oceanospirillaceae bacterium
CTTAGTGCTTCTATCAGCCTTTGTCGGTGTTAATATGTTGCGCTACCAGGGGCTTGCAACATTGACGCGCGCCCGCGCAAAACTGGATCAGGGCGAGATGCCTATCGGCGAGATGGGTGACGGTATCCTTATCGCTGTAGGCGGCGCTCTACTGATTACCCCGGGATTCTTCACAGACTTCCTAGGCTTTTGTTGTTTGGTACCGCTGACACGTCATCTATTCATAAAGAACCTCGCCAAAGGCTTTATGTCTTGGATGCAGCGAAGCGGTAAAGCACAGTTTCACTACAGCCATTTTGAGCAGCGGTCCGGTGGCCAGCAATCATCGGATGAAATCATCGATGGTGAGTTTGTCGACTTAGGCGAAGCGCGCAAGCCCAAGGCCGACGATTCTCGTCTCCCTCCAAGATAAATCTGTTCAAGTCGGTTCAAAAACCAAAACGGGGACTGTTCCTCGATCTCAAGGAGTACTCAACGAGAGGTTGTGTAATCTCGGTGTAGTATTGGGGCGCTGAGTCCGCTCGTGCATTAACCAATTTTTTTTCATCTCAGCTGTTGAAATGCAGTTAGGTCCACCCCATTAAGCTTTCACACAAAGAAACTGAGGTTTAGAGCACGCTCTGAATTTCAAAAAACAAACCAACATCTATATGGATCCTAGATTCAGGAGAATAACCAGATGAAAATTCGTCCACTTCAAGACCGTGTTGTCATTCGTCGTAGCGAAGATGAAGCAAAAACTGCCGGTGGCATCGTGCTGCCAGGTTCTGCTGCAGAGAAGCCAAACCGTGGTGAAGTTGTTGCAGTAGGTCCAGGTCGAGTTGCTAACAACGGTGAGCTTGTTGCGCCTTCCGTGAAAGTTGGTGATGAGGTTCTTTTCGGTCAGTACGCAGGCACAAACACTATCAAGATCGATGGTGAAGAGTTGCTTATCATGCAGGAAAGCGAGATTTACGGCGTACTCGAAGCTTAATTCGGCCGTATCGCATACGAATTTTTAAACGTTTGGAAATATAGGATTAATAACAATGGCAGCTAAAGAAGTACTATTTGGTATCGACGCACGCGCAAAAATGCTGGTTGGCGTAAACGTTCTTGCTGATGCAGTGAAAACCACTCTAGGACCTAAGGGTCGTAACGTTGTACTGGACAAGTCGTTCGGTGCACCTAACGTAACTAAAGATGGTGTATCTGTTGCTAAAGAGATCGAACTGAAAGACAAGTTCGAGAACATGGGCGCGCAGATGGTGAAAGAGGTCGCATCTAAAGCTAATGATGTGGCGGGTGACGGTACAACTACTGCAACTGTTCTTGCTCAGGCTATCGTAAATGAGGGGCTTAAGTCAGTTGCTGCTGGCATGAACCCAATGGATCTCAAGCGCGGTATCGACAAAGCGGCAGCGGCAGTGGTTGAAAAGCTTGCAGCAATGGCCGTGCCTTGTGCGGACAACAAAGCAATTGCTCAGGTTGGTACTATCTCTGCAAACTCTGATGCTGAAGTGGGTAACATCATCGCGGAAGCGATGGAGCGCGTAACTCAGGAAGGCGTTATCACCGTTGAGGAAGGTTCGGGCTTCCAGAACGAGCTGGACGTGGTTGAGGGTATGCAGTTCGATCGTGGTTACCTCTCTCCTTACTTCGTAACTAACCAAGATACGATGACGGCTGAACTGGAAGACCCATTCATTCTGATCGTTGACAAGAAAATCTCTAACATCCGTGAGCTGCTGCCGGCACTTGAGGGTGTTGCTAAATCATCACGTCCACTGCTGATTATCGCTGAAGATGTTGAAGGCGAAGCTCTTGCGACTCTGGTTGTAAACAACATGCGCGGTATCGTTAAGGTATGTGCAGTGAAAGCGCCTGGTTTCGGTGATCGTCGTAAGGCGATGCTGCAGGATATCGCAGTACTGACGGGTGGACAGGTCATCTCGGAAGAGGTTGGCCTATCTCTGGATACCGTTGAGATGGATCAGCTGGGTCAGGCTAAGCGTGTTCAGATCACTAAAGAGAACACTACGGTGGTTGATGGCTACGGTGCTAAAGCTGACATTGAAGCTCGAGTTCAAGCTATCCGCGTACAGATGGAAGAGACTACATCTGACTACGACCGTG
This sequence comes from Oceanospirillaceae bacterium, assembly GCA_013373575.1. Lineage (GTDB taxonomy): Bacteria > Pseudomonadota > Gammaproteobacteria > Pseudomonadales > Balneatricaceae > Marinobacterium_E. The sequence continues at coordinate 2,116 of JABXHP010000221.1, forward strand.
AGAAGATGCAAGAGCGCGTGGCTAAGCTGGCCGGCGGTGTTGCTGTAATCAAGGTTGGAGCTGCAACTGAAGTTGAGATGAAAGAGAAGAAAGCACGTGTTGACGATGCTCTGCATGCAACTCGCGCTGCAGTTGAAGAGGGTGTGGTACCTGGTGGTGGTGTTGCTCTGATTCGCGCCCTACAGGGTGTTGAAGGTCTAGAGGGTGATAACCACGATCAAACAATCGGTATTCAGTTGGCACTGCGTGCAATGGAAGCTCCGCTGCGTCAGATCGTAGCCAACGCCGGTGGTGAGCCATCAGTTGTCGTTTCAAAAGTTCGTGAAGGTGAGGGTAACTTCGGTTACAACGCGGGTAACGAGACCTACGGTGACATGATGGAGATGGGTATCATCGACCCAGCTAAAGTAACACGCTCTGCGCTGCAAGCTGCGGCATCTATCGCTGGCCTGATGATCACAACCGAAGCTATGGTTGCTGATATCCCTGAAGATAAGCCTGCTATGCCAGACATGGGCGGCATGGGCGGCATGGGTGGCATGATGTAATCCCCGCACCAATGATCGACGAAACCCGGCCTCGGCCGGGTTTTTTTATGGGCACGGTATGCGCGCTTTTTTGTACTGCGCATTCTGCTCGTTGTTTGTCGCTCGTGCTGCTTTTGGTTTGTTGCACCTGCTTCTAAACCATTGGTCTAGTTTAGCCAAAGGTATGGTTGTTCGACCTGTGACAAGTCAGTACTTTGTTGATTCCGGTTGCTTTATAACAATAATTTTTCAACGGAGTTAAAGATGACTGATAAGACTAACGGCGTTTCTCGTCGTACGGTTCTCAAGGGTACTGCCGCTTCTGCTGCAGCTATCGCGGTTCCAAGCTTCTACATCCCTAATGCGACTGCTGCTGGTGCGTTCCGCAACGACCCTGCTGCTTCTGGCAAATGTGTTCTGGGCTTCAACGTTCCGCAGACAGGTGCTTACGCTGATGAAGGCGCTGACGAGCTACGTGCATTCAAACTTGCTGTTAAGCACCTTAATGGTGAAGGCGACGGCGGTATGATGAACACCATGAAGCCCCTGAACCTCAAAGGTAACGGTATTCTTGGTATGAAAGTTGAGTACGTAACAGGTGATACTCAGACCAAGTCTGACGCTGCACGTGCATCGGCTAAGCGCATGATCGAGAAAGATGGCGTAATCATGTTCTCTGGTGGTTCTTCATCAGGCGTGGCTATCGCTGTACAGGCTCTGGCTGAAGAGATGGGTACCATCTTCATGGCGGGTCTGACTCACTCAAACGACACCACTGGTAAAGACCGTCGCCGTCACGGCTTCCGTCACATGTTCAACTGTCACCAGTCTGCACTGGCGCTTCGCCCAGTGCTGGACCAGGCATACGGTAAGGACCGTCAGGTTTACCACCTGACAGCCGACTACACTTGGGGCTGGTCACAGCAGGACTCTATCGAGAAGGGTATGGCTGAAGAGTCTAACTGGCAGACAGTTGCTAACGTTAAGACTCCAGTAGGCGCGGGCGACTTCTCACAGTACATCACACCTATCCTGAACTCTGGTGCAGATACTCTGATTCTGAACCACTACGGCGGTGACATGGTTAACTCTTTGACTCAGGCGATTCAGTTCGGTCTGAAAGATAAGCAGGTTAACGGACGCGACTTCCAGATCGTTGTGCCACTGTTTTCTCGTCTGATGGCGAAAGGTGCAGGTGACAACATGAAGGGCATCCTTGGTTCTACTAACTGGAACTGGAAGCTTACTGACGAAGGCTCTAAAGCATTCGTTAAGTCCTTCGGTCAGGAGTATGGCTTCCCACCATCACAGGCGGCTCACACCTGTTATGTACAGACTCTGCTGTACGCTGATGCTGTTGAGCGCGCTGGCTCATTCGATCCACAGCTGGTTATCGCTGCGCTGGAAGATCATGAGTTTGACGGTATGGGTAACGGTGCGTCTCTGTACCGTAAAGCGGATCACCAGGTAATGAAGAACGCTCTCGTTGTAGAGGGTACTCAGAATCCAACGTCAGACTTTGACCGTCTGACAGTGAAAGAGGTCGTGTCTCGTGAGCGTCTGACTTACGATCCAAACGAAGGCCCATTCGCTGGCGGCGCTCAGTGGTCTTAATCCAAGTGTAAATTCGTTTTACACCTTGGCACGCGAAGGGGCCCAAGGGGCCCCTTCGTTTATCTAAAAGCTTTTTCGGAGATTCATAGCTGTGGATGCGATACTCCTCCAGATCTTGAACGGTCTAGACAAGGGTGGTGCTTATGCGCTGATTGCCCTAGGTCTGACGTTGATTTTCGGTACTCTGGGTGTCGTGAACTTCGCACACGGTGCACTATTTATGTTAGGCGCCTTTGTTGCGGTTTCGGTTCGCGAAGTTCTAACCATTTCTACCAAGGTAAAAGATGAGTCGGTGACTTTCTTTGAAGCCTTTAAAGAGATCCCTTACCTCGAGCTTTGGCTCGGTGATACGGGTAAGGCGATAATCGACTGGTCGGTGCCTATATCGATCCTGATTGCAGTGCCTATCATGCTATTGATCGGTCTGGTGATGGAGCGCGGACTTATTCGCCACTTCTACCGCCGGGCACATGCAGACCAGATCCTCGTGACCTTCGGTTTGGCGATCGTAATCCAGGAGATCATCAAAGCGATTTACGGTGCAAACCCCATTCCACAGCCCGCGCCAGAGATGTTCTCCGGTACTGCCAATATCGGTGCTCTGTTCGGCTTAGGCGACAATATCGTCTACCCGAAATGGCGCATCGTCTACCTCTTCTTCGCTCTCGGTGTTATCGGTGCAGTATTTGCTTTCTTGCAGTTCACCACCTTCGGTATGGTTGTACGCGCAGGTATGGCGGACCGTCAGACTGTTCAGTTGCTCGGTATCAACATCACTAAGCGCTTCAGTATTGTTTTCGGTCTTGCCTCAGTTGTGGCGGGTCTGGCCGGTTTGATGTATACCCCGATACTCTCACCTAACTACCACATGGGTATGGACTTCCTGGTGCTCTCGTTCGTGGTGGTGGTTGTCGGTGGTATGGGCTCACTTCCTGGCGCAGTAGCTGCCGGCTTCCTGCTGGGTATTCTGCAGTCGTTCGCCTCAATGAACGAAGTGAAGTCAATTATTCCGGGTATCGACCAGGTAATTATCTACCTCGTTGCCATGATAGTACTGCTTGTCCGTCCACGCGGTCTGATGGGTCGCAAAGGTGTGATGGAGGACTAAGATGCATATTGATAAATTTACCCCTAAATCGGACGTGATGATGGTGCTGATCTTCTCAGCCGTCATCCTGTCGATGCCAATTTGGCTGCAGCCGCTCGGAGCGGCTTACCCAGACTTGATGCAGCGCTTCGCTATTTTCGGTCTGTTCGCTATCGGTTTTAACATTTTGTTCGGTCAGACAGGCTACCTGTCGTTTGGTCACGCCGCATTTATCGGAGTGGGCTCTTACACAACCGTCTGGATCTTTAAGCTATTCACACTCAACATCATTCCAGCAATGATCGCAGGTGTAGTGCTATCAGGTATTTTCGCACTGGTGATTGGTTTCATCTGTCTGCGTCGTACCGGTATCTACTTCTCTATCCTGACATTGGCTTTAGCGCAGATGAGCTACAACCTGGCTTACTCTGTACTGACACCAATCACTATGGGTGAGACAGGTCTGCAGGTCGAAGCGGCTGATCCGCGTGCGTGGGAAGCACCGCTGGCAGAGGGGGAAGTACCTCGTACACACCTCTTCGGTTTGGAGATGGGTGATCTTGGTGGTCTCGCTGGATTCTACATCTGCGCGGCCTTTCTAATTCTCGGGTTCTATGTTGCGTTGCGCATTACGCGTTCTCCGTTCGGCTCAATGTTGCGCGGTATTAAAACCAACAACACACGCATGGCCTACACCGGCTTGAACACGCGTCCATATGCGCTGGCTGCCTTTGTGATCTCAGGTATGTACGCAGGCCTTGCAGGCTCACTCATGGCTGCGATGGACCCGCTAGCGGGTGCCGAGCGTATGCAATGGACCGCCTCAGGTGAAGTTGTATTGATGACGATCCTCGGCGGCGTTGGCACGCTGGTGGGGCCGGTTATCGGTGCTGCGGCTATCAAATACTTTGAGAATATATTCTCGGCTATTGACGGTGCGGTGCTAACAAGCGTACTGGATTTCCTGCCAGATGCAGTGCTCAGTGTAGTTGTACCGGTGCTCTCACTATTCGTAGGTAAAGGCTGGCACCTTACCCTGGGTCTGGTGTTCATGCTGGTCGTAATCTTCCTGCCAGGTGGAATTATGGAAGGTTACCGTCGAATCCGGGCCCGCTTCTCTAAAGCGGATGCTAATTAACTCAAGCTAACAGGATATTGCTATGTCAGTTCTAGAAATTTCTGGCGTAAACAAAACATTCGGTGGCTTGAAGGCACTGGATGACGTCAACCTAAAGATCGAAGAGAAGACTGTTCACGCAGTCATCGGACCAAACGGTGCGGGTAAGTCGACACTGCTCAACGCAGTAATCGGTAAACTGATTCCCGACAACGGTACAATCATGTTCATGAATCAGAACATGATTGGCCTGAAGCCGCACCAGATTAACCAGTTAGGTATCTCTCGCGTATTCCAGACCCCTGAGATCTTTGCCGACCTCTCGCTACTGGAAAACATGATGATCCCGCTACTCGCGCACCGCGATGGTCAGTTCAAGCTGTCAGCCTGGAAGCGTACAGATAGGGACTCTGAAATCCAGGATAAAGCGGCACACTTCCTTGAAGATGTGAATATGCTGGAGAAAGCTAACCTGCACGCGGGCAGCATGAGCCGAGGTGATAAACGCCGCCTCGAGCTGGCAATGTGCCTATCGCAGGATCCAAAGCTACTGCTGCTGGATGAGCCAACCGCTGGTATGGCGCGCGCTGATACCAACAACACAATCGATCTGTTGTTGAAGATCAAGTCGCGCGGTATGACCAAAGTTATTATCGAGCACGACATGCACGTGGTGTTCTCGCTGGCAGACAAAGTCAGCGTTATGGCGCAGGGCCACGTCATTGTTGAAGGCTCGCCTGATGAGATTAAGGGTGATCCGCGCGTTCGCGAGGCTTACCTTGGAGGTGCAGAAGTATGACGCATTCAAGCGTAACAAGTGATTCGGTAAAGAATCAAAATCTGGGCACGCCAGTAGCTTACTGTTCAATTCACGATATCCACGCTTACTACGGTGAGTCGTACATCGTGCAAGGGATCTCGTTCAATATCCATGAGGGTGAGATATTGGCACTGTTGGGGCGTAACGGTGCGGGTAAAACCTCAACGCTACGTACCATCGCCCGATGTGATGATCCGGAGTTGAAGAGCGGCGAGATCTCGCTGGATCACCAGGCTGTGCACAAGATGACAGCTTATGAAGCTTCACAGGCAGGTATCGGCTTGGTGCCAGAAGATCGCTGCATCATTCCTGGCCTAACAGTTGAAGAGAATCTTCAGTTAGCTCAGATCGCACCGCCGATTGGCTGGAGCATAGAGCGTATTTACGAGCTCTTCCCGCGCCTGGGAGAGCGTCGTCACCAGGAGGGTGTAACACTCTCTGGTGGTGAGCAGCAGATGTTAGCGATCGGTCGCGCATTGGCGCGTGATATCAAGCTGCTACTTCTCGATGAGCCTTATGAGGGTCTCGCTCCTGTAATCGTGCAGGAGATTGAGAGGACGCTGCGTGAGATCAAAGCACTGGGTATTACCACGGTCATTGTTGAGCAGAACGCCATCGCAGCGCTCAAGCTTGCGGATCGTGCGGTAATTCTCGATACAGGTACCGTGGTATTCGACGGTAGCGCGCAAGAGGTTCTAGACAATGAACAGCTGCGCCACGACTACCTAGCGATCTAACACTTTGTTGTGAGAAGCCGGACTGCGCCCAAACTCTGTTTGGGCGCTTTTTTATTGGGGTCAAACCCCTTTTTGTGCTAAAAAGAGAGATACTTTCTAGCAATATTGGTGAATTCCCCAAATGTCAGAGCGACGCGAGCCCGGTTTTAATCTGGACCCGATTCAAGATTCTGTTCCTACCCTAGACACTCCTGTTAATCAGCCCAACGCGAGAGCGAGAGCAGCAGTAGCACCAGCCTCCGCAAAATCGAGTTCCGTAGCGACCGTGCTTCTCTCTTTGCTGGTGCTGATTTCCCTCGGTGCCGCCGCTGCGCTCGGCTTCTGGGGGATGCAGCTAAAACAGCAGATGGCTGAACAACAGGTGCTAGTAGAGCAGATGAATCTCTGGCTGGAGAGCACAGATGCGACTCTAACGCAGACCTCTACGACCGCATCTCGCTCTGGTGAGACCTTGATGGGGCGTGTGGAGGAGATCAATACTCGCTTGGAAGAGCGAATCAAACATTTCGACTCAGAGATAGCAAAACTCTGGACGATCGCCTACCAGCGCAACAAGCCTCAGCTCGAAGAGCAGGGTAAGACGCTCGCTACACTGGGAGAGAAGGTAACTGCCCAAGACGCGCAGTTGCAGCAGGCGCTAGCATCTCTGGGTGTTCTGCGAACGGAAATAGAGTCTCAGGTGACCGAGCTGTCAGAGTTAACTGCCAAGGGTGCACAGATGCAGACTCAGTTGGATTCCAATGTTAGCGCTCTTAGCCAACAGAAGTCTGGTGTGGCGGCGCTGGAAACGCAAACCCAAGCACTCCAAGCCGAGCTAGAGAAGGTTGATGCGGCTCTTGCGACGGTCGAAGGGCGAGCCTTGCAGATTGGCAGCGATATGGAGTTTCAGTTTTCCGTCGAGCGTGACGAGCGGGCGAAGCTCGCGGCAGATTTGAGCAGTAAGATTGAACAGGTCAGCAGGCCCCAGGGCAATAGCGCAGAGCTTGAGCGGCGTTTGCGAACGATCGAGGAGCGTCTCAAGGCAATTGATGCTTCACGCGCTGCGGTTAATGCCGAGCTACTTAAAGTGCAGGGTCAGGTGAATGGTCTGATGCTGGATCGCACGGTACGCTAATGAACGTACGAGCTTTCTTTGCGCTACGCGTCCCGGAGCGAGTTACCCGTAAGTTGGCCGACTATGCAGATGAGCTGTGCCAGTTCGACCGTGGGCTTGAGGCGCATTGGGTGGACTCATCCTCGTATCACCTCACTCTCTGTTTTTTAGGTGAGGTAAGCCTAGAGCAAGTTGAGGAACTTGAGGAGCGTACGCGAGAGGCGCTTAATGCGAAGCGTTTTAATGTCTCACTGGACCATATCGGCTATTACGCAGTAAACCCGAAGCTGTCGGTAGTCGCCGCGATGACATCCGAGCAAAATGAGGTGGACGAGCTGCACCAATCTCTGGTCGATATAGCGATAGAGTCCGGTTTGGATTACGACGAAAAGAATTTTCTTCCACATATTACGCTGGCACGTCTGCCCAGCGATAATCAGTTTGAGCTTGATACAGAGCAACTGCCGCAACTCGATTTGAGTCTGCCAGCGGATGCGATTGTATTGATGCAGAGCAGGCCGGGTGAGCAAGGATCAATCTACACTCCACTGTTTGAGATTGATCTGCCACTTGCCATGGCTAACTAAAGATTCGAGAGAACAATGCGAAAACCTGAACTCCTATCCCCTGCGGGCACGTTGCGGAATATGAAGTACGCTTTTGCCTACGGGGCAGACGCTGTTTATGCGGGTCAACCGCGCTACAGCTTGCGTGTGCGTAACAATGATTTCACCCATGCAAACCTGGAAGAGGGCATCAACATTGCCCACCAGATGGGTAAGAAGTTCTTTGTTGCAAGCAACATATTGCCGCACAACTCCAAGCTTACCACCTACATGCGTGATCTCGATCCGGTTATCGAGATGGGTCCCGATGCAATGATCATGTCCGACCCTGGCCTCATTATGATGGTCAAGGATAAGTACCCCGATCTACCTATTCACCTCTCAGTGCAAGCAAACACCATGAACTGGGCTACTGTGCAGTTTTGGGAACGTGCCGGTATTGAACGCGTGATTCTCTCGCGCGAGTTATCACTCGATGAGGTCGAAGAGATACGTCAGCGATGTCCTGATATGGAGCTTGAGGTCTTCGTTCATGGGTCTCTATGTATTGCCTACTCGGGTCGCTGTCTGCTTTCCGGGTACATCAACCACCGTGACCCCAATCAAGGGACATGCACCAACGCCTGTCGTTGGAAATATGATACCCATGAAGCCAAGGAGACTGATAACGGTGATGTCGCGCCCGTGCAGGATTTCGATCCAACAGCGCAAGAGCCCGCTCTGGGCCAGGGTAAACCGAGTGATAAGATCTTCTTGTTGCAGGAGCAGACCCGCCCGGGTGACTACATGCCGGCCTTTGAGGATGAGCATGGTACCTACATCATGAACTCTAAAGATCTGCGCGCTATTCAGCATGTGCATCGCCTTGCCGCTATGGGGGTAGATTCTCTGAAGATTGAAGGTCGTACTAAGTCGCACTATTACGTCGCGCGTACAGCTCAGGCGTACCGCCAGACCATAGATGATGCCGTTGCGGGTCGCCCATTCGATCGCGGATTGATGGATGTCTTGGAGAATCTCGCTAACCGTGGTTACACCGAGGGCTTCTACCGCCGTCACGTGCATGATGAGTATCAAAACTACGAGACGGGTAACTCAGTTGGCGTACACCAGCAGTTTGTTGGTGAAGTGGTTGAGCAGGACAGTGCTAGTGGCAAGCTGACTATCGACGTTAAGAATCGCTTTGAAGTTGGCGATACACTAGAGTTGATGACGCCAGCTGGGAATCGTCGCTTTAAGCTCAGTGAGCTCTACAACAAAAAGGGGGCACGCATAGAAGCAGCACCGGGTTCGGGGCATCGCGTTACCCTGCCGCTCGATTTCGATACCGATATGCAGTTCGCACTGCTCATGCGCGATCTACCCAACTCTCCGCGTAAAGTGGCTTGATTGTTGATATGTAGTAGGTGTTACGCAAACCTAATCTGACGACTGGCGTGCTCAGTATTTTAGCTTTTTAGGCGACATTTCTCGTGATGAAAGCGCTGTTTGAGACGGTGTTTTATTTCGTGGCTGGCTGAAACATCTCTTTGTGGTGAATCGTTAATCTAGAGCTTAAGCTTTTTCAATTTGACTATTTGATTTCAATTCCGCATTTTGATCGCTAGCGTTTGAGTATTGCTTGGTAACTTGAGTGATCGTCCATTCGTCATCATTTACGCCTGTGTCTGAAATTAGAAAGTTTCACACTCATAGGTGAAAAAAGAGACTAATATGATTACTGTAGCGTATCTGTTCTACAGTAGTGGACGTTTTAGCGTAGCCATAATCACGGTCAGCAAAGTGGGATCAGCTGAGTGAAAAACTATAACAAGAAGATTTGCATATCACCTGGGGTCGTGTTCTTCCTGGCCTGTATTTTGTGGCTCTCTAATACAACACACGCAGCTGCAGCCGAACGATACCGAGTTTCAGTCGTATCAGGCTTTGTAGGGTTGGTTGACCCTAACACTTCAGTATCCATCAATGGTAGTGAGATCGAAGTTCTCGTAAAAGATAGCTATGAATGCCTACGTAAAAAACCTTTCCCATTGAAGTTCGACGTAGAAGTAAGTGGGGGAGCCTCAGCCAAAAAGAGTTCATTCTGGACGCGTTTGAAGGTTAAGTCGATCGTACTTGGCGGCATAGGTAAAGGCCAGATTACCATCGATGGTGAGGAATTTTGCGGGAAAGATCTCACTTTGGCTTGGGAGCAGGTCTCAAGTTCGGTTGAGCGAGTAAAAAAATCTGGTGTGACGCATAACAAGGTACCAATACCTCCTTCGGGTACTGCTTGGTGCTCGACAATGACGTTTACAAATATTCGAAACTCGAATCAAGGGTGGGTTAAGTACGACATAAAGAGGCCTGGTCAGGATACAGAAGAGTCGCTGTCGATTAGTTACCTTCGCCCTCACCAAGTTATCTATAGTGACGGATCTAGGACTTCCATTGGGGCACTGACTAGTGTCGAAAGTGACGGTAGTATGTTAACGGACGCCATCGTTACGATGACCCGTCCCGGTTCCATGGATCGATGCCGACTAGAGTTTTCAAACTTACAAAGTGGAGCGCTGGATGGGTTCAGGGTCGGTCAATTGGAATCTAACACACCTTCCATACCGACCGTCCGGAAACAGTCTCAACCTCAGATCGCTAAAGAAGCTGAAAAGCCAAAATCCAAAGAAATTATCGAAAAAGCTGAGAATGAAAAGCCAGATGTGGTGCTACTTGCCTTTCAAGCCTTCAGTCTAGAGGAGAGAAAAATCCTGCAAGAGGGACTTGCTAAGGGCGGATTTTACCGAAATGCGGTAGACGGGCTGTACGGTCCTGGAACCAAGCGCGCAATTGAGTCTTTCCTTGAGTCAAAATCTTCCGTCGATGGTACGGTGGGTGCTGTACTGGCAGAACTAAAGATTTTACGCAAATCACAACTCGCGGTGCGTAAAGAGCTAGCTGTGCAGAAGCGGTTAGCTGAAAAAGCGGCTCAACAGAATGCAGTAGTTGAAAAGGTTGTAACGTCAGAAATTGATGACGAATACCTGATAGAAGACATTGGTGCGTTCGTTCGTGAGAAGCCTGGACGATTAGATTCTTTTGACCTTGCAGTACTTTTCATACCTGCCAAGAAGGAGTTTGAAAAGGGAACGCTGGGCAGTAATTTTGATGGATTAAAGACCTTCGTAGCGAAAAACGTGGAGTTTCTCTCGTTCGCCGAACAACAGTCTGCAAAACGTTACGCCAAGGCCAAACAAGCAGTTGATAATAAGTATCAATACATTGTGACTGAGGTAGATAAACTGCGGAATGACATCTCTGCTGACCCGCTGTCGGAGAGGGCGATGCGTTTAACTTCGATTTTGGCGAAATACAGGGGAGTTACCAGAGAATCACCTGACGGGCAAATAGTCGAGGCCGCAGAGTCCCTGAAAGCAGAGTTAGCTACGATAAACTCCGTTGAAAGTCAGGAAACTCAGTCGCAAGTCTCAAAGGTAGCTAGAAAATCACCAGACCCTTCAGACAAACCCGTCGAACGAGTGGACGTTGCGTCCTCTAACTCGGCACAGCCTGATTTACTTGAAGTTGATTCGTGTGATACCAATCCTGCACGGTGTTCCGTAGGGCAACTCTGTGAACGAGCAACATCTTTTTCTACCGGAAAACTTGATTGGGATTCCAACCCGGCCGCCAAGCTTTATATAGATTTTGCCCGCAATATTGGTATGAAATGTGGTGTTGTTTCTGCTGCAAAGCAGATAGCGAAAGCTAAGAATGATGAGTCGACAAAGCTTAAGAAGCGAATTGACAAATACCCAAATCGCAAAGCATTAGTAATAGGGAACGCCGACTATAGAGATCAGGCTCCTCTTAAAAATCCGATCAATGATGCGAAGGCGGTGTCTAGAAAGCTAGAAGAGGTAGGCTTTGATGTCACTTATCGAGAGAACCTCACAGTCAGAGATTTTGGTCGCACCCTCGCGGATTTTGAAACTAGTCTTAAAGGCTCCGATATAAGCCTTTTCTACTATGCAGGCCACGGCATTGAAGTAGAAAAGAGAAACTACCTCATACCGGTCGATGCAAACTTGAGATCACCTGTAGACGTCAGGTATGAAACCGTAATGTTAGATGATGCTGTGAATGCCTCTCTCAATACGGGAAAGCTTTCCCTTGTTTTGGTGGATGCTTGTCGAGACAACCCATTTTCAAAACAGATGTCTAGTATATCCCGATCGGTTGGGCGAGGGCTTGGTGTTGTTGAGGTTGACTCCGGGCCCGTGTATCAAATTGTCAGTTTCGCCGCATCCAGTGGGCAGGTAGCAGAGGATGGGGATGGCGCAAACAGTCCATACGCATCTGTCTTAATTGACCTGTTGGACGAGCCGAACCTTGAGGTCGGTAAAATGTTCAGAATACTGGGGCAAAGAGTAAGTGACGTAACTGGTGGTAAACAACAGCCCACGAAGCGAGACAACTTGCGGGGTGAAGATATATTTTTGGTTGAGTACTAGGGTTCTATAGATCTAGGTATATCGGATATAAGAGCTTTTATCGAAACTTTTTACGGTGAGTTATGGTGCTAGAAGGATTGATATCTCGAAGGTTTTTTCTGTGGTTACGAAGAAAGCGGTGTGCCACTGTCGGCTGTGCTTTATTTCTCCTCGCAATGATACTTGCGGGTCCAGTACACGCAGGAAAGTTCAGTTCGGATATTGGAGCAATCACAACAAAAGGTATTCCCAAGGGGAAAGAGTGGTGTCAAACCATAGAAATCAAGAAGATAAGCAGAGCATTCGAAGAATGGGTCCAATTTGACATTTATAGGCCGGGTAGAGGTTCCTCAGACGAAGCTCTTAGTGTGAAAACCAAATTGCCTTACAAAGTAAGGTATCGAGCAGCATTCGATATTAGTGACGGATCAATTTCGGAGATTGCGACAGAAAAAGGTGTTTTGGTACGAGCTACTTTGCAAATATCGCACCCTGATTCTAAAGAACGATGCGCACTGATTTTTTCAGGCAGCAGCGATGGAGAAATTTCGAATGTGGATCTCGGTTTAGCCGGTTCTAGTTTGAGTTTGGTCTCCTCTGATGCAAGACCAGCACGTTCCCCCGAGAACCTTAAACCGCAAAATTCCCCCACTCCACAAATTGCTTTAGTTTTAAAGCCAGAAAATGAACCAGTGGACCAAATAAAGATTGCTTTCTCCTCTTTTTCTCTGGTCGACCGGAAACTTATCCAGCAAGGGCTGGAAAGCGAAGGTTTTTACAGTAGTTCGATTGATGGTCTATATGGACCCGGAACTAGCTTGGCAATAACCACATATCTTGAGTCTGTCGGTTTGTCGCCGCAGAAAACATCGTCAGTTCAAGCGGAATTGTCAGCCCTCAAAAGCAAAGTTGCGGTTGAGAATCAGAAGCGCGAGCAGGAGCTAGAAAAACTGCGGATTGCTGATGAGGAGGCTCTAAGACGGAGCAGGCAGATCAATCAGCTGTTTTTACTTGAGGATATCACGGCCTTTGCGAAAGAGGTTCCTGATGAATTCAATGCTCTCGATCTGGCCATACTCTATACACCCGCTAAAAAAGAGTTCGATAGCGGTTCTGCCGGAGCGCGTTTTGATCAGTTATTGGATTTTGCCAGAGAGAGTGATCAGTTTATCGCTTTCGCAAAAGAGCGTGAAGCGGCGAGGCGAGCTGCTGAGCGAGTTAGGTTAGACGGTTTATATGCTGAACTTCAGAGCGAGAGGGGGAGAGTCGAGCAACTGGTTGCGGAGGACCCGTTTTCTGAAAGCTCTATGAAGATGACGTTGAGTCTACTTGAGTATAAACATATTACGCGAGATGCTTCAGAGCAGGATATTTACGCCGCTGTGCAAGGCCTTCAGGCGGTTGCGGGCATCGATTTAGAGGTTGTTGACGGAAAGCTTGCTGCTCTCAACGGGAAGCGTCTGTCTGATGGTGGAGGTACCGGGATTTCAACACAAGAGCGATTACGAACCTCAGTAAAAAGTCCGGTCATTTCGGTTGACGCAGAAGAACAAGAAATAGCGAGCAGTGTAGTATCGACGGCCGATAGCTGTAGCAACAACCCGGCGCGGTGCTCACTTGAGCAACTTTGTGAACGTGCAACTTCTTATTCCACCGGAAAGTTGGATTGGGATATGAATGACGATGCTGCTCAGTACATCGATTTTGCAAAGCGGTTCGGGATGCGTTGTGGCATCACAAAGCTTGCTCAGGTTTCTAGTGTTGACACTGCCTCTGAACCCAAAAAGAAACCGAAAATTGAAAAGTACAAGAATCGCAAAGCCCTAGTCATCGGCAATGCTAATTACACTAACCAAGACCCGCTCAAGAACCCGATTAATGACGCTAAGGCGGTCTCCGCGAAGCTTGAGGAGGTCGGGTTTGAAGTTAGCTACAGAGAAAATCTCGGAGTCAGAGACTTTGGTAGAGCCCTCGCTGACTTCGAGCGGAGTCTCACCGGCTCAGATATAAGTCTGTTCTATTATGCAGGCCATGGCATTGAGATAGACAAACAGAACTACCTTATACCAGTGGATGCTGATATACGCTCTCCTAGTGACGTTCGATATGAGACCGTGAGGTTAGATGATGCGGTAGATGTGGCGTTGAACACCTCTAAACTATCGATGGTGCTGATTGATGCCTGTCGAGACAATCCATATTCTGCTCAAATAGGGAAGACTCGCTCAATGGGTCGAGGTCTAAGCGTGGTGGAGGTGAACACCGGTCCAGTTTATCAAATCGTTAGTTTCGCCGCCGCGAGCGGCCAAGTCGCTCAGGATGGTGACGGTGCCAATAGCCCCTATGCGACAGTCTTAGTGGATCTACTGGATGAGCCCGATTTAGAGGTCGGTAAGATGTTTCGAGTACTGGGTGATAGAGTGAGTAAATTAACTAATGGTGCCCAGCAGCCTACTAAACGAGACAATCTCAGGGGAGAAGATATTTATCTCATCCAGATGCGCTAGGTCGTTAAGGGATTGGTATGATTTTTGCCAATTCTTAACGGGGTTGCGCGAGCGTTATATTGGAACTTTTACTGGGAGCGATTGTAATGAAGCTTAGAGTTACCCATTTTGCCATGCTACTTTTCATAGCGAGTTTTGCTTACATAGGTCCTGCTTATTCATTAACTATAAGTACTTTCAACGTTAGCCCGTATGACGGGCGAAAAAATAACAAAAGCTATACCGGTGCTTGGTTAAACATCAAAGAGTCGCGAGATGATAATGGCTCGATCGGCCCGTTCCGCTGGGGTTTTGAGTTTGGTAGTGATTATAGGAAGCCACGTTCTTTTAATATCGGATTCAGCAGCTCGAGGACCTTCTTAAAAGGAGGCGAGAGCGTAAGGATCTATGACAAAAGGAATGATGGTGATCTTGGGAACCGGTTTTGGATTACCTTGAGTTCAACGTACGATAGCACTAACCCTAAAGTGATCGACAGAGTATCAAAGTTTTATAAAGGGCTGTCGCCGGCAAACCAAAAGGTTTTCGAATCAACTTGCGAGATCTTGAGTAACAGTGCGCTTGTTAGCGAAACACTAGACCGCCTATCGCGCGCAGTGGGACAGTCTAGTGAATACAAGGCTTTTTGGGGTCAGGCTTCAAGAAAGAGTCAACTATTGGCTGCGGGTTCTTTGTGTTCAGCGGCTGTAGCTAAGGGAGGAACAATTCTCAAACTTTCAAGGTCCTACATAGACACCTACGTTTCGAAGAAGCGCTATTACTCAAATGGTGGTGTTGAACAGCTGAAAGTCGCAGTAGTTACAAAACCGGCAAAATCAGCAAAAGTAGTGAGCAACCAACCATCTGTTGCGAACTTATGCGATAGCTTAAGTTCAATCGATGGCGAGATCCAACCCGGCGGCACTTGGGTAGAATTTTTGCTGAGCGGCTCCGGAATGCAGCGCGAGACGTTAATGATTAATCTGACTAGATCAGTGGACTCTGTCTACAAGCCAGTCAACGGTTTGCCCAAAAAATTAGAGATAAGAAACACTCGGTTAGACAATTCGAAGGGTTATACGCGTTTTGTCGCGGGGAAGCTAAAGTTCTATCCGGCAGGCGGAAACGATCCTTGTGAATTGCAGTACGTTGCTACGAAGGACACGTACAAGCTATTTAAGTCCTCAGATGGTTCTGATCAGATCGTTACAAAGGCAGTCGAAGAGAAGCCTGACAAGATAAAATTGGTCTTTGCCGGATTAACTGCTCAAGAGAGGGAGACAGTACAAAGGGGGCTAAAAGACTTGGGTTTTTACGCAAGCAATATAGATGGACTCTACGGTCCCGGCACAAAAGGGGCGATTGAGAGCTACCTTGATCTTACAGATCCCCAGGGCGTTGATGAGAGTCTCATAGCTGGTCAGTTGAGAAAGCTCATTAGTGTCACAGAACAAAAAATTGCTGCTTCCCGTAAATCGGTTGGCCTCGTTACAACGGGTAAAACAGAAGCCACGGTTGCGGATAAGACGGAGAGAGATGACGAGAGAGTTACTGAACCCTTTGAGATCAATGATGAATTTCTACTCTCTGATGTTGAAAAATTCGTGGTAGGGAAACCGGAAGCACTCGATGCTTTTAAACTCGCTAGTTTATACCTTCCTGCCCAGAGAGAAGTTGCTTCAGGTACTCTTTCCTCAAAGTTTCAGGATCTGAAGAGCTTTGTACTTAGCAATGAAAATTTTGTTGCTTACGCTAAAGAGCAAGAACGGCTGAGAGAGATCAAATACCGCGAGGAAATTGATAGAAACTTGTCGTTTGTAACAACAGAGGTAGAAAAGCTGCGCGCCGAAATAGCCAAAGCGCCGCTTTCAGAACGCGCACTTCAACTTTACTCTGTTGTTGAAAAATACAGTTCTGTTACTGACTCATCAGGTGGTGAGGCGATAATTAGTGCCGCTAGCGCGTTACGAAAAGACATTGAGGGCCTTGAAAATAACACGCAAAG
>JABXHP010000403.1 GCA_013373575.1 Oceanospirillaceae bacterium
CTTGGCGGCGGGTCTATTATTAATTTTTCCTCAATCTCCTACATGATGGGCAACGCCGGGTACCCCGCTTATGTGACGTCGAAGGCAGCTATAACCGGTTTAACGCGCAGTCTGGCACGCGAGCTTGGTGTCGATAATATTCGGGTCAATGCCCTGTTGCCAGGTTGGGTTTTGACACAGAAGCAGCTTGATATGTGGGCCACCCCTGAGGATCTCGCAAAGCACCTAGAGAAGCAGTGTTTGAAGGAGCATCTCGCGCCACGAGATATTGTAGACGCCACACTCTTTTTGGCCTCTAAAGCGAGCCGAATGATTACATCTCAGGCGCTGGTTGTTGACGGTGGAGTGGTTGTAACAGGATGAATCAGATTGAGTGGATAGCAGTAGATTGGGGCACCAGTCGGATGCGCCTCTGGGCATTAAATGCACAGGGTGAGATTGTTGAGAGTGCTGCGTCTGAGCTTGGCATGGCTAAAATCGCTCAAGGTCAGTTCGAGACGACACTGCTTCAGCTGATCGAGCCTTGGCTTACGGGTCAAACAAAACCTCTCCCTGTGATCGCTTGCGGTATGGTGGGTGCTCGACAGGGGTGGCAAGAGGTCCCCTACGAAGCGGTTCCCTGCAGCCCTTCAAGCCAGTTGAGTAACGTCAAGACAGAGAGCCAGCAAGTTAATGTGCAGATTTGTTGGGGCTTAAAACAGCAAGTACCTGCGGATGTTATGCGGGGCGAAGAGACTCAGATAGCGGGTCTACTGCACCACCAAGGTAGCAGCTATGAAGGGGTAGCTTGCCTACCTGGGACACATTGTAAATGGGCGAACTTGGCAGCAGGGCAAGTCATCGAATTCCAGAGCTACATGACAGGGGAGCTCTATGAGCTGCTCGCTAAGAATTCGGTTCTCAGGTTCTCAATCCATGATGACGATTGGCACACTGAGGTGTTTGATAAGGCAGTGCGCGCAGCGCTAGATGAGCCCGGTTCCATCACTGGGCGTCTGTTTGGTTTACGCGCAGAGTCGCTGGTGGGTAACTCTGCCGGGTACGGCAGTGCAGCTCGACTCTCAGGTTATTTAATCGGTCTAGAGTTGGCCTCGGCACGTCGATTCTGGGAGTCAAACAAGGTGTCGATTATTGGCGCTTCAGGTTTGGCAAAGCACTATCAGCGCGCGCTGAAGTTAGTGGGCTGTAGTGCCCATCTGCTTGATACTGAAGCAATGACGCTGGCCGGACTTAAAGCGGCCTATGAAGCATATAAGGTGGAGTCGGATGTCTGATAGAGAGTTGATTGCAATCCTTCGTGGCATTTCGCCAGAAGAGTCGGTTGCGATAGCTGAGGCCTTGGTTGATGCGGGTTTTAGTCGCATTGAGGTACCGTTGAATTCGCCTGACCCGCTGACCAGTATCAAGCGGATGGTCGATGCGGTGGGCGAGGTTGCACTGGTTGGTGCTGGAACTGTACTAAACACCCAGCAAGTTGAAGCTGTTGCCGCTACAGGTGCTAAGTTGATCGTATCACCTAATACAAATACCCAGGTGATTAGCCGTACTCGAGAGCTAGGCCTCTACTCTTACCCTGGCGTAATGACGCCGACAGAGTGCTTCGCTGCTATCGATGCTGGGGCTAGCGGTCTGAAGCTTTTTCCAGCTGATCTAGTGGGCACTGCTGGTGTTAAAGCCTTTCGAGCCGTACTACCGCCAGAAATGAATCTGTATGCTGTTGGCGGTGTTGCTACAGAAAATTTGGGTCAGTGGCGCTGTGCTGGCGTGACCGGTTTTGGAATCGGTAGCTCGCTCTACAAATCTGGAAAAGGCGTTGATGATGTGAGGCGCATTGCCTCTGAACTGGTCAGCGCATATGACGCACTTTGAGATTCTTTGGGTACGTCTAGTTACACCTGAACAGGGTATTCGTAATATCACTAAGAAATTTTGATTAAAGAAATGTAGGAAGCATTACTAGCTAATGTTTGAGTTCAGTTCTTTATCAACGGCCGAAGCTAACATCACTGGTCTGCTCTCGAGCACATTCCGGTCGTTCTAACGTGCGCTATTTGGATCTATTGAATGTCCGCAAAGGGCAAATATCCGCTGCTGACTTAGTCCCCTTCAAGCGACTGCTCTGGAGAGAAGCTAGTCGCCCTCAAGAACCAGCACTCGCTAGTGATACTCATGAAAAGCCTTGATTACTCCGAAACCGTTAGTAAAACAGTGATTTTCCGCGCTGCAGTTGCGCATAGCAGTAAGTCAATGAAGAAGTGGGATAGGGCGGCTCCGGGGCACTGAGACGGGAAATGCTAACTAAACAGCTTCAGCCGCAATAACGGAAAATTCTACTAGAATTTCCGGCCGGGCCATTCTTGCTTCAACGCAAGCTCTGGCTGGTTTTGAGTGCCAACGCACGATAAGGGATTGTCTTAGAAACTTAGAAAGTACTAGAGAAGAGTTCCTGGTTATCGCACCTATATTTATTGGTTTATGTCGGCCAATTTCAGATGTTTCAGATGGCGGTCAAAAACGTGCCGCTGCGCTTGCGCGTA
>JABXHP010000147.1 GCA_013373575.1 Oceanospirillaceae bacterium
TAGCTCAAGCTAGCACGTGTGAAAACGATCCTGCGCTCTGCTCCTTCGGAGATTTATGCAAGCGATCAATTTCCTTTGCGACCGGTCAATTGGGTTGGGATTTAAGACCAGCAGCATCCCGGTATGTTGAGTTCGCTCAGTCCATAGGTTTGAAGTGTGGCGTACCCTCTGCAACCACACCTGTAATGAAAAGCGCAACTGCGGCGCTTTCCGAAAAACCCGTACTTAAACGAGTCGATAAGTATCGAAACCGAAAGGCTTTGGTTATTGGTAACGCATACTATACCGATCAGACACCGCTTAAAAACCCGATAAATGATGCCAAGGCCGTCTCGAGCAAACTGAAAGAGGTTGGCTTTGATGTAACCTACAAAGAGAACCTTGGTGTTCGGGATTTTGGGCGAGCGCTTTCTGAATTTGAACGTAGCTTGAAGGGTTCTGATATCAGTCTGCTCTATTACGCCGGCCATGGTATCGAGATTGATAAACAGAACTACCTTATCCCCGTCGATGCTGATATCCGCTCCACAAGTGATGTTCGGTATGAAGCAGTAAGTCTGGATGATGCCGTCGATGTGGCACTTAATACGTCGAAGCTCTCTATGGTTCTTATCGATGCGTGTCGCGATAACCCTTTTGCGAACCAGATGACCGATAGAACACGTTCAGTAGGGCGCGGATTAAGTGTTGTCGAGGTGAATAGTGGGCCGGTTTATCAAATTCTCAGTTTTGCAGCGGCAAGTGGTCAGGTTGCTGAAGATGGAGACGGTAACAATAGCCCATACGCAAGCGTTCTCGTGGATCTCCTAGATGAACCCAACCTTGAGGTCGGAAAAATGTTTCGTCTACTTGGCCAACGGGTAGAGGATATGACCGGCGGTAAACAGCAGCCAATAAAACGAGACAATCTTCGGGGAGAGGATATATTCCTGGTCGAGACACGATAGTGAGCTGATATGATGGTCAGTGCGGTGTTTGCTGGTAGAAGCAGAAGCAGAAGCAGAAGCAGAAGCAGAAGTATATGTGCCAGGGTATGTTTTATCGAACAATTATAATGACAAGAGTGATCCTGAATCTTCGTGTATACCTGCAACTATTGAGAAGCGCTGAAAAGGAGCCTAACCCTTCCATATCTAACCAACGATATTTTGGGAAGGATGAGGCACTCTAATTATGAGAAAAGTAAATATTCTGCAGATTTCTAAACTCCTGCTTTTGCTGCTCAGCTCGCTACTGGCGGCTTGTAGCACTACAGGTCAATCTAGCAGCAGTCCAACACGCGTTACCGTTGTGGGCGATGACTCTGATATCACTTCGTTACCTCGTAGCTCTATAGCATTTCAAACGGTTGGTGCTGAGATTAATCGTTCACTCGTAAATGAGGGTTTCTCAGTTGTAGACGAAGAAGCAATTGCTGCAGATTTGGGTTTTAGGCCTACAGGGCGTCGTTCGAAACTGGAAATTCTTGAAATACTGAAACTCATCAACACAAGTGGAAAAGCGTCGGATTTCACTCGTCTGGCAGTTGTTTACGCATTGTCTACCAGTTTCAGAAATTCTGCATTTGGCGGCAAAGTCAGCGTTTTGATCGATGCAGAGCTTTACGACCTGCAGTCTAATCAGTTTCTCGATGGATTCGCTCTCCCACGAAAAATCTTTCCAACTAGGGCTAACTGTGATCGTGTCTGTCAGGAGGATACTGTTAGGGACAATGCTCGCGAAATTGCTTCTGGAGTAGGTGCTGGCCTTGCCAAGAAAATCCGAAGCCAAGCACAGCTAGGGGAGGGCAAGCGCTTGCAAAACGTCGGTTTGAGGCATTCAAGTGTTCATCGTTCCAGCGCCCCTGGGTTGACCAATGTGTATACATTTACTTTTAAATATTTTTCACCGATAACAGTTATTGAGTACATGCGCGATCTTGAAAGCCGCTGCGACGGATTCTTGTCTACCGACCTACTGTATTCAAATCCAGCGATAAAACGTTACAGCTATTCGTCTCGCGCCAATCACAGTTCAATTTACCGGTGCTTAACGCTAGCTATCGATGGTCGGGGGTTGAGAAGCGGTAGAGATGTGTTACTTTCTCGGTCAAAGGGTGACTTCACTGTCGAAAAGGTCACAAGTGTACGACCAATTGAGCAACCGAGGTTCAACTGAACCGAGACGGCCCAGGACAGCGCATAATGGCACGAAGAATAGCCAACCTGTTAATTATTATATTCATATCTCAGTGTGTGAAGAGCTTCGCGTTGAGTCCAGAGCAACGAGTATTCGAGGAGATCGCACGCGATTTGGTACCTCAGTTTGAAAAATCGACCTCCTCTTGGGGTACAAACCTTCAGAACGCTATAGGGTTCGGGTCGTCTCCATCCGATAAAACAATTGCTGTCTGGCCGTTCAATCCTCAAGAAATCCCCGTCCCGGAGAATATTGCTCGGCGCTGGAGCCGTCTGCTGGAAGCAGAGATTGTGCGAAGTAAAGGCGAAGCTACAAGAGTTGTTACGCGAAAAGCACTGAAAACTTTAATTGCAGAACAACAGACGATCAGCGCGTTTGAGCAGATAGAAAATCCAACTGCGAAGTTGGCTAAAAATGCAAAAGTAGCTGCTCTTGCAATTGGCGATATCCGTCCTGAAGGCGAAGATTACCTGATTTCTTACCAGATTATTGGTGTTCAGACTGGGACCATTTTGGCGGCAAGCCGGGAGTATCGGATGAGTGTAGACGTAGCCGATGCCTCTCGCGCCGAGCGAACCATGCCATTAGATGCCGCGCTGCAGAGTGCAATTGAGCATTTTGCAGATCAGAACTTACCGATAGAAAATCTCGAGCTAGACGCTGTCCGAGACTCAAGAACCAAAGCGGTGACCGATTTTGGTAACTTTGTAACCGAAACATTTAGTCACGGCTATGCAGAGCAGCTCGCTCTAAGGTTGCCGGAATTTCGGTTGAGAGTGAGTAGTATCATAGAGCAGCCACCTGCCACTACTCGCTTTACAACCTATCGTACTGAACAGCCAGAGACAACCAAGCCAAATCAATACAGATTCGAAGGTAATTATTGGCGGCTGGGTAAGAATATTGATCTTCGATTAAGTCTCACGAGCCCAGAGGGAGAGAAGGTTGCATGGTCGGGCAAAATTGATATTCGATCTGTACCAGTGAGTCTGCTGGATTACTCGTCAAAAGCCTCACGCTTCGGAACAAGTTTCAGGGATAAAGGTCCCATTGGACTGAAAATCTCCACAAACAAAGGCAGGAATCCGAGTTACAGAATCGGAGAGAGAATGGTTATCTGGGTTGAGACGCAGGAAGACGCCTACCTTAGCTGTTTTTACATTCAAGCAGATGGGGTGGGTTTTAAAATATATCCCAATCGCTTCCTAAGTAAGGCGCCTATCAGTACTAGCGAGAAAAAGGGATTTATCAAAGGCGGTGAAGCGGTGGAAATACCAGGAAGCAACGCTAACTTTGCATTCGATATACAGCCACCGACAGGTCGTGAAGATATCCATTGTTTCGCGACTGATCGTGATGTTAGCGAAGAACTACCCCGTGAGATTGGAGCAAGAGATCTCGAACCAATCAGGCAGAGGGATCTCAATAATCTAACGAACTTTTTTCGGGAACTTCCTGCGATTAGGATTTCAGAGAGCCTGACGACAGTTAGTATTAGCAGATAGTTCAGAATTCTTGTGAATTTGACGAATATTTGATGCCAGATAGTGGAAAATTTTACGGTCAGCGCAAAATCTTTACTCTAGTCCTTACATAAGTGGTGTAGAGCGAATCGAAAACTCGCTCCTTGAATATTTTCCAGATAAATTGATTTAGCGAGAAACCTAAAAAACGACTGAATAGTTCCCCATAATCGGACTAATTAGTAAATTAACGCACTAATTTTAAAGGCGTTACCACGGTTTTGGTCTAGACTTGAGTAGATAGTCGCAAAGACTCCGAGTCATGCTAATTTAGTACTTGATCTGGAATATGGGCTCGTAGAAGGCGAGACAATTTGAATGCCTTCTAACAATATTATCAACTCGGTCATAAAGACTGAACGATCTAGGGGACGTACAATGAAAACAACAATTAGCAACTACCTGAAAGTAAGTTTGTGTGGCCTCGCACTCAGTGGTGCGGTGATTGTGTCGCCATCGGCGTTGGCACAAAGTGCAGATAACGTTCGAGTACTCGTCATGGGTGAAGACAGTGATCCCCGTTCGATGAAACGGAGCAGCACGGGTTTTCGTGAGGTACTAAGTGAACTCAAAAGAAGTATGGCAATGCATGGTTTCCGAATGGTTGATGAGGAGGCTGTTGCGGTTGATCTGGGTTGGAACATTACAGAACGCCGAAGTAAGGTTGAGTTGATGCAGACGATAAAGGCGATGAACGAGAGCAAGATGGCTAACCATCAAGCTCCAGTTATGGCTGTATTCAGCATTAATTCTCGCATGGAGAAAGTGGGGAATATAGGTAACAAAATTTCCATTCTGATTGATGGTGAGCTTTACGATATTCGCTCAAATCAATTCCTGAACTCTTTTGATCTGCCGCGTAAATCTTATCCTGCTCCCGCAGACTGCGGTCCGACTTGTGCTTCTGATTTAATCCGCGACAACGCTGGGGATATTGCTGCTGGAGTCGGTGATGCATTGGGTAAGCAGCTAGCCTATCTGCAGAGTGCACCTAGTCAGCAGACTGCGGGCAATGATGGTGGTTTGAATGTACCGTACACCTTAGTACTCAGCCGTGTCTCGACATCTGAAGCGCTGGGAATAATCGATACGATGTCGAATGAGTTCCCCGGCTACGTAACCCACGATCTTATCGATAAGAACCCAGCTGTTCGACGCTACAGTTATACCTCATCAGCCCGTCCGGCGAAGATCGAAGAGTGGATGAACATTCTGCTTGGAGACATGGGAATGCAGCCTGGCTCTCAAGTAGAGATTATGGTTGATGGTACCGAAATTCGAGTTGAACGACTGGCTGGCGGTCCTGTTGTTCAGCCTGAGGCCAAAGGTCGATTCAAGTAAGATCCCTTTATCTCCGGGCTCACCCTGAGCCCGGAGCCTATCTAACTATCCCGAGGTAACGGTATGTGTCTCTCCTTTCGGTTACCAACTCTTAACTCCTCGAAGAGTGCTCTCCTTTCACTAGCGATCGTGGCCGCTAGTATTAATCTTTCAATCGCTGATCATGCTCACGCAAGCGACATGGTTAATAGCACCGGTGATTCGGAATTTATTTCGACTAGCGATTTGTTAGAGAAATTAATACCGATCTCAGGTGATGAAGGGCTGGTTACCGAACGAAGCATTGATCTTGATATCAGGTTTGCACTCGGATCTGCTGAACTTGATCACGCTTCGTTAGCCCAAATTGAGGCTTTAGCCGACGCTCTAGCATCTACTGAGCTGTCAGATGCATCTATAAAAGTGTACGGGCATACGGATGCGATCGGCAGTGAAGAGTCGAACCAAGCTCTATCAGAGGCGCGTGCCGCGTCGGTGGTTGCAGCTATTCTCAGTCTGGTTGAATTTGACACTGCACGGATAGAGTCAGCAGGCTTTGGAGAGGCACGACTCAAAGATCCGGATAATCCTGAATCGGGGGTAAATCGCCGGGTGGAAATTGTAGCGGTTTACCAAACTGTGTTGATAGAGCATCCTGATGAACAGTCATTGGAGCATGCTAGCAGTATTGAAGTGATAGAGGTCGTGCCGGAAGAGGGTATGATGATTATTGAGTAAACGAGGATCGCCAAAAATTCCCAGTGAGTGGCGTCAAAGTCATAAAAAATCCCCCAAAACTTTCCATATACCCTCTGCAGGGCATCCGCCTGAAAAATCATTGAGGTGATATATGAACAGGTTCACAAATACGATAATTCGACTAATTATTATTCAGTTCTTGATGGGCATTAGTGCTATGCCAGCGCGAGCGGAAGTTTTACTTTCCAAGGATGACGTCAAACAGATAATTGTAGATATGAGCTCTTCTAGCGAACGCATACCTGTTTGGGTTGCGCTAGCGGTAGCGGAGGTCAGTTCAGACTTCTCAGTGAATATGAAAGGGACATCTGGTGCGATCGGTGTAATGCAAATTCAGCCAAGTGTGGCGATGAGAGAGATTGGGGTAAATCCGGAGGATCTTTGGGATCCGGAGGTAAACATTTGGGCAGGCATAAATTATCTTGAGAAACTACACCACCGCTACGATGGACGTTGGGAAGCTATTCTAAGCCACTACAACGGTGGTGAGTTGCAGGGTATGGCCTACAGCGCTAAGCCCCATCGCTCCAACCGAAATTTTGTGAAACAAGTTTTAAATTTGGCTCTGGACTATCAACTGGATGGTTATCCTTCGCCTACTTCACGGGTTAGTCTGAAGAATCAGCACGATTACGTTCTCCGCTACAATCACTCCAATCGCTTCACCTATGAAGTGCATGATGCCGATCACTACAGAGGCGAGACTCATGGATATCACTGGGCAAACAATGCCACCCACTTTAAAAATTTGAACCTCAGGTCATCGGTACCGGGATGGCAGCGAGGTGACTACTGGATTCGCACACCTGAGGGCGCAATCTACTCTGATGAATTACTACCGCCGGCAACCGTAGGCCGCGATTCGAAGGTCTGGTTGGGCAGGCTGCGCAGCGCTTTTAGAGCAGAACTTGCGGAGCGCGAGTTGCCATGGTTCACTGAAAGGGTTCGACCTATAACAGAGTAAAAGCCAATACTATGCGTAAGCACAATAATGCGCTTTAGAGGTGTAGATGGATTCGATGAATCTAACAAATACCCTAATTGAGAGTGGTCGTCATGCTGAGCTAGATGGGCTGCTCTCAATGGTTTGCGACTCATACTTTGAGGGCTCACAACGCTATCCTGCTTCCGCATGTCGTGAACTAGAACGAATTATTCTTACGCAACAATACGGGTCAGCACTGTTCGAAATGGTCAATTTCCTTTCACTGGCTCGCGACCTAAACCCCGGGGGATTTGCTGATGTGCTCTGGGCTCATCCTGTTCTCACAGCTAATGTTTGTAGGCAAATTTTTCGTGAGGAGGGTGATTCCGTCGTAGTGCCACGGTCGGATGGACAGTTTTCAGTAACATTCTCTCGCATGCCTTTTTTGGCCGCGTTAACGGAGTTTCTGGTGACTACACTTGGATATGACTATATGGACACGTTGGTTGATTCAATTCAACTACGCCCGGATTTTGCCAGAGTGTCGAATGAAATTAGCAGGGCCCTCTATAGTTACCTGCAAAAATATTTACCCTCTCTTCAGAGTCAGCGTAAATTCGCCGCGCTAGTGCAATTTCTAGACCAGAGGTACGGTGATGAGTTCACTCCTTCAGCTATTTGTGATCGGGATATATTCGATTTTTGGGTCTGTTTCGGTGTCGATGCGCGTATCCAAGCTAATACGGTTGGTATAACTGAAAAGCCTACTGTAGATGCCAAGACTTACGATGGAGTGCTTCGCGATTTCGTTAATCTAGCGCGAGCAATAGAGCTTGGGCTTACAAAGCGGAATATGCAATTTTCTGTAGCTGTTGGAAGTTATGAAGAGGGTGGGGTAAACCTTGAGACCCTAGAATTAAGTCAACAGGACTGGTTTGGTGACGAGCTGCCGAGTCACTACCTTAACAGCTTAGATGAAGAGCCTTTGTCTCGTTTGAAACTTTTGGGGCAGCATGAAAAAGATCAGTTACGCCCCCTCATAGAGGCCGCTGATACTGCGCAGCGTTGGAGTAGATCGTTGCTACGAAGTTACTGCTTCGGGCAAGTACAGCGCCGCTTGACTCAGGCCCTTCGGCGTAAAGTAGGAGATGTAGAGCTGCTCCGCATTTGCGATGTGTCTCATGGAGATGGCTATTCGGAGATATTGAGCCGGCTATTGAAAGTAGCAGATAAGCTTGATACTACAGAAAAGGCTTGTCTGTATGCGCTTCATAGTGCCGGGGAGGTTGAAGTAAACGATGTCGAGGGCGGTGATTACGCTATTAAAATACGTGAGTTACACAAAGCCTATCGAAGTATTAATCGAACGGGCTTTGAGCCCGATCCTGAAAAAGAGCCGGAGCGGATCGAGGCATTTCGAGAGGCTCCTCAACCACTGGCGATCTTGTCGAGGACGCTGAACCGCTGGTTGGATTTTAATCGGGATTTGTCGGCGGAGGTATATCAACAAGATGCGGAAATATTCAGGGCTCAGTTTATCCGCCTTTATGTAGGAGTCGACTATGAAAAGCTGGCTTGAGCAACAGCCGGAGCAAGTTCGGCAGAGTATTGAATACAACTTCATAAATTTCAGCAATTTTGAGGCTATGACTCGCTTCGGTAATCAGCACCAAAGGTCGGAAAAGTCGATGCAAAAAAAATCGGTCTCCTACCATGATATATATATGCTAGCGCAGGGTAGAGAAACTCAGCCTTTGTCGCAGATAAACCGTGCGCTTCTTGAAACCCCCTCTCTAAATAGGGCATTTAAGTCGCTGCTACGTCAGTTTTCGCTGGCAGTGAGTCCTAAGGTTGCTGCAGCTAGTTCAGGTGTGCTTCGGGAGCGGCATGCAGAGGGTTTCACTTTAATACTCAAGCCATCCAATGCCGATTCGGAGCAAATTTATATTCAGATTCGTTTGACCCGGCCCTATAAACGGCTCCCAAGCCTGATCATACTGCGAGGTGCGAGCGATGAAATGATCTGTTTCAATCTTCCCAAACCCGTAGATCACGTCTACCAATGGCTCCACAGCGCCGATTCAGAATTGGTTCGCGCCATAGCGGATAAAGAGTCGGAACTCTTTTTATGCTGATTGCGGTCCCAACTACAAAGCGACTGGTACAGATTCAACGGATAATCCCTGAAGAGATAGGTATACGATCTGTAATCTGTCTTCATGGCTCCACTGAAGAGGTCCCAATTAGTCAGGCGTATCATGCGTTTGTGAAACGTCCAACCGGCATCATTGAACGTGATTTCGGTCACTCTGCTTTTCGTATCGATGTGTCTGCAAGCATCGATGCAGGCAAGAGTTGGCATCTGCCCATATATCTAGCTCACTGCTTTTTTGCTTCTTGCGGAGACCACAGCACTGAGTTAGGTGTGGCTGGCGACGGCGCCTTAATGTTGTGGGCAAGCGGCGAACTTAATCATGACGGTGCAGTTCTGCCGGTGGAGGGTATTGCGCGGAAAGTAAGTGTCTCTTTGGATCTAATACGTGAACTCATTGATGGCGGCGGTCGCATATTGATGTTGGTAGCAGCCGAAAATTTACAAGAGCTCCATGATACGCTGGTAAAGTACGAGATAGCTGACCATCCTGCGATCAAAGTTGACGCAGTCGAACGCGTTTCTGCTGATACCCTTCAATCATATACCGATTTGGTAGCTTCAAGCGGGACCAAAGATGCCAAAAGCATACCCGTACCCCCACAAAAACGCAGGCCTGCTGGAAAGGTTGGCGCAACTGGTTTGATCGTTAGGTTTTTTTTGCTGTCTGCCATGCTAGGAATTTTTTCTGTTGTTTTTACATATTATCAGACTAATTCGCTAATTAAGTTGTGGCACCAAGGTGATTTGGAGTCGCTTGATAATGAGCTTAAAGCCTCATCCTATTGGAAGAAGAATCTCTTCAATGCCATAACTGTTATGGAGAAAATTGTCCCTGGGGAACTCAGCGTGGCAATACAAAAAATCACACCTGAGGCAGGGGTGAGCTGTCTATTGGGCCCAAAGAGGGATGGTTTTGATCAAACGTCCGAAGAATTGTGGGACGGTGGTGCGATGGCTGATGATCTAGTTTTTGAAACCCTTGAATTTGGATTAATGCAGCTCTGTGAGGTCGTTTACAGTGTTCGTAACAACTCCGATAGGTCGATCTATGTCTATTTCACTTTGGGTACTGCGGATCGAAAAGGTGATGTACTAAGCGCAAAACAGTTGCTCGAACCTAACGGACATCTGGATGTTTCGCGCAGTGTAAAGTTCTACGAGCCGCATGCAAGTTATAAACACGTTTGGCAACTAGTTGCAGCGCCTTATATTCTGCAACAGCTCCCCCAAGTTCAATCTCAGCTTCTGGGAGGGTGGTATGGAGGTGTTTTTATTGAAGGCGAACACATCTTTCGGCAAAGTGTAGATAGAGTTACCGACGTAAGCCGGGCCGAGACTACAGACCATAAAAATAAACTAGAAGGTAGAACTGTCCCTAATTCGAGATTTAATTAGGGTAGTAAGAGATTTTATGCGACGAGGCGCGTTAAGTGGTGGTTTCCACGATGCAGCAAAGCAGGTGCGGGTATTTACCTACGCGCTCGCTCTTAGCTTAATTCTTTCCCCTCTTGCTGCTGCTTCCAACCGCATTGCACTTGTTGTAGGAAATGACGACTACACGACACTACCTAATCTGAACAATGCCCGCAAAGATGCAGAGGATATGTCCGCGAAGCTGGAGCAGTTTGGCTTCGATGTCATTACCAAACTAGATGTAAAACAGCGTGACCTCTACCGAACGCTATATGACTTCTCTGGAAAGCTCAAAGCGGGTGACACAGCGTTGGTTTTCTACGCAGGTCATGGAATCTCATCTCAGGGTGAGAATTATCTCATTCCTTCCGATGCGATCGTCGAGTACGAGACGGATCTTCGTGCTGAGGCGATTACAGCCTCTGAAGTAATGGCCAGCATGAGCGACTCGGGTGCGGGGCTATCCATACTTATTCTAGATGCTTGTCGGGATAATCCATTACCGAAACGGCGGCGTAGTGCGGCACGCGGACTTTCAGTGGTCTCTACTCAGCAATCTACAGCAGGAAGCGTAATTCTCTACTCCGCTGCCCCAGGTCAAACAGCAGAAGATGGGGGGGCCGGACAGAACGGTGTTTTTACGGGTGCCCTGCTAAAAAATCTAGATACGGCTGGTCTATCAATTGATCAGGTCTTCAAGCGCACGGCGCAGGATGTTGCCAGTCTGACCGCAAAACGGCAGCAACCCTGGATCAGCAACTCGTTTACCGGCGATTTTTACTTCAACGACAATCCAGTTGTCGTAACACCAAAACAGCCAGAACCCGAAATCAAAAAATATGACAAAGAGCTGGAGTTGGCGTTTTGGTCCAGTGTAGCCGAGAGTAAAAACCATAAACTCTTTGAGGCCTATCTCAAACAATACCCGGAGGGTAGTTTCGCTGAGCTCGCGCGCGTCAAAATTGAAGTGCTAAAAATGCAGGCGGTACCCGAGTCGGCTCCAACAACTGTTCGGGAAGCCGCTTCTACTAATGCTGGAAATTTAGAGCCTGTTTCGCCTGAAGAGCTGGCTTTCTGGGACGGTTTGAAAGGTAGCGAAGACCTGAACAAATATAGGACCTACCTTGGAAAGTTTTCTAACCCTCGTTTTAAAAAACAGGCGGAGCAGGCAATAGCTCGGTTGGAGCAACGTGAACTGGGATTTTGGGACAGCGTTAAAGGCAGTCAGAAGGCCGAGCTGTATCAGTTGTACATAAAAAAGTACCCTGATGGGAAATTCGTTAAGGAAGCGGAACAGTTATTTGCAAAGCTATCAAAACCAGTACCTACGCTTGCACCGAAACCCGACGTCGACCTTGTTGCCTTGAATGTAGCGGTTACACCTTCTGACGCTCAGATTCGTGTCCTCAATATCGTTCCTAAATTTAAGCAGGGAATGGCTCTCAAGGCGGGCAGATACAACATTGAAATATCTAAGCCAGGTTATGAAAAGAGGGTGCAGTGGTATGAACTGTCCAAACCAAGTGAACAGCTAGTTGTGACACTCTCACGGATACCGCCTCAGAAAAAGAGTGTGTCGGGCGATACCCAGCCAGTTTCCAAACAGGAACAACAATTTTGGAACAGTATAGCGAAGAGCTCAAATCCCGAGGTATTCGACTCGTATATCAAATATTACCCGGAAGGGGCCTATCTAAATATTGCGAAAGCTCGGTATGCCGAATTGACCGGCACAAAAACTCAAGTACAGCCGGTTCAGGTAAAAACGATACCTTTTAGAGTTGAAGTCCAGCCCAGAGATGCTCGTGTCAGAATCATGAACATTGTCCCCAAATTTAGCCAGGGAATAATGCTTGACCCGGGCCGTTACTATGTTGAAGTCAGCAGGAAAGGCTATGAGACGGTGAATATTCCGTTCTACCTATCCTCGTCCAGTTCGATTTTGAAGATAAACCTGAAAGAAGTGTCTGTCGGAAGCGTTAAGCAGGTTGAGAACCAGTCTGGTCAACGTCCTTCACAGTTAATTACAAGCGCTAAAGAGCAACAATATTGGTCTACTATGCGCGAGAGCGACAATCAAACAATTAACTACAACGAGGACCGTGACAAAGCGTTTTGGAATAGCATAAGGTCTAGCAAGAACCCTGATGTCTTCGAATCTTATCTGAAAAAATATCCAACGGGTAAATTTGCTCGTGAGGCCAAATCTGCGCTGGCAAGGCTGTCCAAAGAGAGTTCAAAATTTCATGCGCCATCAATGATTCGAATAAAAGCTGGTAGTTTTAAAATGGGTGCTGGAGGTAAGGGGCTATGGCAGAAGCCGGCTCATCGCGTGAAAGTCGAAGCTTTTGAAATAGGGAAATACGAAGTTACCCAAAAAGAGTGGCAAGCTTGCTTCAATGCGGGTGGGTGCAAGCGAATACCTACCAGCATGTCTGCAAATAGTGTTCCTGATGCTCCGGTTTCGGGCGTGAACTGGACGGAGGTCAAGCGCCAGTTTATCCCCTGGCTAAATCGCATGACCGGTTCGCAGTATCGGTTACCCACCGAGGCTGAATGGGAGTACGTCGTTCGCGCAGGGACTACCACAAAACACTTTTATGGAAATAGTGCCAAGTCACTCACAGGAAAAATTCACGCTGGAGGCCAGTCAAGACCCGCAAAGGTAGGATCATATTCTGCTAGCCGCTGGGGGGTTTACGACATGCTGGGAAATGTCGAGGAATGGGTAGAGGACTGTTGGCACAAGGACTATAAGGGCGCTCCGAGCTCATCGATCGCATGGATCAAAGACGGTGATTGCAGCAAGAGGGTCGTGCGTGGCGACGCGTATAGTGGATATTTAACCCAAGTAGAGTCGGCTAAGCGCAGTGCTCTTGGTTCAGATTCTAATGCGTTCGATCTCGGATTTAGGCTAGCACGCTCTTTGAAATAGCAGCTGTTTCTACTCTATATCGGTTTCGATTAGACCTTTTCTTAAGCCACTAACTTAGCTTTTTTGCTATAATTGGCCGCGTTTTTATTCGCTAATGCCTAATTCACTGACCCAATATACTGAGGAAGTCTCCATGAGCGTGATCCGCCAAGATGACCTGATTAGCAGCGTTGCTGATGCGTTGCAGTTTATCTCTTACTACCACCCGATCGACTTTGTTCAGGGCCTGCACGAAGCGTACCTGAAGGAGGAGAACCCGGCTGCTAAGGATGCAATGGCGCAGATACTGATCAACTCACGCATGTGTGCCGAGGGTAAGCGTCCAATCTGTCAGGATACCGGCATCGTAACCGTATTTATTAAAGTCGGTATGAACGTACAGTGGGACGCCACAATGAGCGTCACTGATATGATCAACGAAGGTGTGCGCCGTGCTTACAACCACCCAGACAATGTGCTGCGTGCCTCTATTTTGGCTGATCCGGCGGGTAAACGCGCTAATACCAAAGACAACACCCCCGCGGTAATCCACTACGAGATTGTTGAGGGTGATACGGTTGATGTTCAGGTAGCGGCCAAAGGCGGTGGTTCTGAGAATAAATCTAAGATGGTGATGCTTAACCCATCAGACTCCATTGTGGATTGGATTGTTAAGACCGTACCTACAATGGGCGCAGGTTGGTGTCCACCAGGCATGCTCGGTATTGGTATTGGTGGTACCGCAGAGAAAGCTGCGGTGATGGCGAAAGAGTCACTGATGGATCCAATCGACATTCATGAACTGCGTGAGCGTGGTCCACAGAATCGCATCGAAGAGCTGCGTCTAGAGATTATGGATGCAGTAAATGATCTGGGTATAGGTGCGCAGGGTCTGGGCGGTCTCACCACAATTCTTGATGTTAAGATCATGGACTACCCAACGCATGCGGCATCTCTTCCTGTCTGTATGATTCCGAACTGTGCGGCTACACGTCACGCTCACTTTACTTTGGACGGCTCAGGTCCCGCGGTACTGACACCGCCAAGCTTGGATGAGTGGCCAGATGTAACCTTTGAGGTCGGAGCGAATACGCGCCGCGTGAACCTCGATGATCTGACGCCAGAAGCGGTGAAAGAGTGGCAGGTGGGTGAGACGGTTCTGCTGAACGGTAAGATGCTGACCGGTCGTGATGCGGCTCATAAGCGCATGATTGAGATGCTCAATAATGGCGAAGAGTTGCCGGTTGACCTTAAAGGGCGCTTTATCTATTACGTGGGGCCAGTTGATCCGGTACGTGACGAGGTGGTGGGTCCTGCAGGTCCGACAACATCGACTCGCATGGATAAGTTCACCCGTCAGATCCTAGAGCAGACGGGTCTGCTTGGAATGATTGGTAAGTCTGAGCGTGGCCCTATTGCGATTGATGCCATTAAGGACAATCAAGCGGTCTACCTCATGGCTGTGGGCGGTGCTGCATACCTAGTGTCCAAAGCTATCATAAATGCCGAAGTGCTGGCCTTCCCTGAACTCGGTATGGAAGCGATCTATGAGTTTGAAGTGAAGGATATGCCGGTAACGGTTGCCGTGGATGTTAATGGCACATCTGTACACACCACAGGTCCAGCCAAGTGGCAGGAGATCATCGCCTCTTCAAAGAGCTGATAGCCTAGCTTCACTAAAAGAGCCTACTCCGTCGGAGCAGGCTCCTCTCCTACAACCTTAGTATCGCTCTATAACCCCGAATCGCACCCCGATCCACCCACCTAAAAATCTATTTTTCTCAAATCAGCTACTACCCCTTGTTACCAGTCAGGTGTGCCACTACATTTGAGTAGTTACAAAACTAGAGTCAGCCTCTGTTAGAGCACCCATCTAGGCCGGTTTAGATTTATTTAGGTTCAGGACGAAAGCATGAGTAAAGTAATAGAGACTCTTAATCTACTCTCCCCGAGTCCGGGAACTCGGCACGAATTAAAACTCCACCGTTATGGCAAGGCAGGGGCACGACCTAAGGCATACATTCAAGCGGCACTGCACGCAGATGAGTATCCAGGCTTGCTGGTCGCGCAGCACCTTATCTCTCAGCTGGACGAGCTAGATCGTCGTGAAGAGATAGAGGGCGAAATTGTTGTTGTGCCGGTCGCAAATCCAATTGGTCTAGGACAGAGGATTAATGATCAGCACCTCGGGCGGTATGAGTTGGCCGGTGGTGGTAACTTTAATCGCAATTGGCCAGACCTGACTGAAGCGGTGGTAGCGCGGGTAGCGGGACATCTAACGCAGGATGTAGCGCAGAATGCGGCAAAGATTAGAGAGGCGCTGGAGCAGGAGGTTGCGCTACTTGAGGTGCGTAAAGAGTTAGATGATCTGCGTAAAACGCTCTTGCAGAACTCCATCGGAGCAGACATAGTGCTGGACTTGCACTCTGATGCTCAGGCTCTGCCTCACCTTTATGCGTCTGTGCATCATCTCGAGCTTGCCGCTGAGTTGGGCTGTGACCTTGGCGCGAGGGCTGTGCTGATTGAGACCGAGGCTGGAGGGTCACCTTTTGATGAGTGTAACGCTGGGGTTTGGTGGAAGTTAAACGAGCGGCTGGGGCACAAAGCACCTATTCCACTCGCCTGTTTCTCATCAACGATTGAGTTAAGAGGAGAGCAGGATGTTGACGACGATCTTGCGTCTCAAGACGCTAGCGCCATAGTGCGCTTCCTTCAGAGGCGAGGGCTTATTAAAGGTGATCCGAAGGCGTTGCCTTCAGCTCTCTGTACCCCCACACCACTGGAAGGCACAGATATTGTCTATGCGCCCGCTGCGGGAATTGTTGTCTACCGTAAACAGCTGGGAGATTGGGTCGAGGCAGGAGAGGTTATAGCTGAACTTATTGATCCGATGGCTGACTCTGCGCAAGGGGCGCGGATACCCATGATAAGCAGAACCTCAGGTCTGTTTTTTGCGCATATGAGTAGCCGGCTCTTAGCTCCGGGTGCTGCTTTTGCGAAGATTGCGGGTGAAACGCCTTTGCAACATCGGGAGGCTGGCAATCTATTGGAGGCTTAGCCGCGTAGCACCATTTTTTGGAGCAGCGATGTCAAGACCTTTACAGCGTTGCAACGCCTAGTTTAATCTCAACCGTTTACGATTCTGATGTGAGACATAAAGTTGACTGAGAGTACGCCTGTTATTGAAGTTCGAGATCTCCATAAGGCTTATGGCGATCTAGAGGTGCTAAAAGGCGTAGATTTGTGCGCACACAAAGGCGACGTGGTGTCGCTAATTGGCTCATCAGGTTCGGGTAAGTCAACTCTTCTTCGTTGCGTAAACTTACTCGAGCTGAGTCAGCAGGGTGATATTCTATTCAGAGGTGAGCCAGTTGCTTGGAAGGGGAGTGGTGCCGATAGGCAGCCGGCTGACACCAAGCAGGTGCTTAGAATACGAACCAAACTCGCCAAAGTTTTTCAGCAGTTTAATCTCTGGTCTCACATGACCATTCTGCAGAA
>JABXHP010000116.1 GCA_013373575.1 Oceanospirillaceae bacterium
GTAGTTGCAAATAACAACAATGAACGACTACAGATTGTACTAACGCCGAACCGCTCAGCGAGTTGGCGCTTCAACTGCACAGTGCTGAAATTCTTTGGTTTGGTTATCTTTGGCATCGCTATCGGCTGGAGCCTTGCAGGTGTCTGGATCATTCTGCCGTTTGCCGGATTAGAGTTCGCTATGCTTGTCTACTTCGTCTATCGCACGTCACAGGAGTGTTACCGCAAAGAGGTGTTACACCTGTCTGACTCATCCGTACGCCTGGAGCAGGGGCTGAAGGTGCCGCAAGTAGAGCAGGAGTTCGAGCGGGCTGCCTGTGAGTTTATCAAACAGCTACCGAGCCACTTCTGGTCTGCTGCGGTTATCAAATTACGATGTCGCGGTCGTGTTACCCGAATTGGGCGTTTCTTAAACTCCAGTGATATTGAAAATCTCTGGAATCAGTTGGTTACGACTGGGATACCTCACAGAGTCGTTGGGAAAACCCAAGTCAAAGATAGCAACCCTTTCGGGCTTTAATGCATCATCAGCATGCCAAAGCCCATGAATCCACCAAAGAGCATTCCAACAAGGCTGATCAGGGTAAGAATACCGAACAGCTTGAAGTAGAACATGGTTTTGTCGATTGCATTGGCTGTTTGACCCTTGCGCGCGAGACCGACTGACTGCCATAAAATGACCGCGCAGTAGATCATTGGAATACCGACGATGGCGCCGATTATCGATAGACTCAGACTCAAGCCATAGAGACCGGTTGCGATGGCAACGAGTTTTATCCAGAGACTGTTTCGGTCATAAGCGTTAGCGATGAGATCATCGGTCTCAGACATATTCAATTTCCTTGCGAAACTTATGGATTCAAAGCTAGTCGCCTTAGGAGACTGGCGCAAGTTAATATCTCAGATTGATCCACAAGTTGAGATTATGCACTATAGGTGAATTACCCTGCGGAGATCCGAGATGATAAAAAAGACCCTCCCTCTATTAATAACCGCAGCATTGGTTGCTGGCTGTCAGCAGCAAGCAACAGTTCCCATGGCAGGTGCGCCCCAGTCCGTTGTTGTACCGCAGCAGCCAGTCAGCGTTGCCAGCTGGCTCGCATCCTCGCAGATGCCGAAGATGGTGGATCAACCTCTGAGCGCTGAGGAGGTTGCCTATGTGCTCCGTAAAACTGGGTTTGAGCCGGCACCGGATGAAGTTCAGCCTTGGGTTGGCAGAACTCGATCAGCCTTGGTTAAGTATCTTATATCCGGTCTCAGTGCAGAGGCGGTGATTCCTCAGCCGGACTGGACTCGCGAATCTGTGCGTTACTGGGGGCATGGCGAGTGGCCTGAGTCGCGCCGAGCAGCTTTCCGTTCGGCACGCCAACAGGAGATTGGCGGCTTGCGTCAGTGGTGGCTGGGTCAGATGCTGGCAACCCCTTCTCCGATGGGAGAGCGCATGGTGATGTTCTGGGAGAACACCTTTGTTGCGGGCTTTAGTGGCCTAGATGAGAAATCGCACGCGCAGTGGTATCACCACGAAACCATTCGCCGACACGCAACCGGTAGCTACCTCGACCTGCTTGCCGCGATGTTGCGTGACCCCGCGGTGTTGATCTATCTCGACAACAACAATAACCGCAAAGATGCGCCCAACGAGAATCTAGCGCGTGAAC
Source organism: Oceanospirillaceae bacterium (assembly GCA_013373575.1). GTDB lineage: Bacteria > Pseudomonadota > Gammaproteobacteria > Pseudomonadales > Balneatricaceae > Marinobacterium_E. The sequence continues at coordinate 1,658 of JABXHP010000116.1, forward strand.
TGCTGGAGCTCTACACCCTGGGTGAGTCCAACTACACTGAAAAAGATATTAAAGAGTCTGCACGTGCGCTAGCCGGTTGGCATGTTTCGGAGTTTGGCGACCTTAGCTTTCAAGCGAACGAGTGGGCTAGAGATCGCTCACGCAAAACCATTTTCGGTAAGCGTGGCAATTTTAATGGCGATGATATGGCTGAACTGATTCTGGCGCACCCACAGGCCTCGCAGCATGTTAGCCGCCGGCTCTGGCAGGAGTTTGTTTCATCTGAAGCGCCCCCTGCAGAAGCGATAGAGGCCTATGCTGATGCCTTTGTCGCGTCAGGTTATCGCATTGATGCACTGCTGGAGGTGATGCTCAACTCCGCCTATTTCTGGGACCCTGCCTACCGTGCAACCAGTGTGAAGTCGCCGGCCGAGTTGATGGTTGGGGCTATCCGCGCATCGAAACAGCCGACTATGAGTTTACAGCAGATCGACAGCGCGCTCTCCGCGATGGGGCAGACTCTTTTTGATCCCCCTGATGTCAGTGGTTGGGGCTACGGTGAGTACTGGCTCGATCCTGCCTACCTGATCGAACGAGAGGTGGCGATGAACAGTCTCTCGGAGGGTGAGCAGATGATGGAAGCCCCAAGAGTAAACACAATGGCCAATCCGAATAGCTTGATGCTCAAACTGGCGGGTGAAGCTTACAACGGCCCACCGCAGTATCGCGTTGAGCTGGTACACGATGGCGGCCAGCGTTGGTCATCCAAATCACACACCCTCACAGCTGCCCGAGATACTGAGAGGTTAGGGCGATATAAAGACGAGAGCGAGTGGGTCTGGGAGAATCAGTCGATTGAGTTACCTGCCGAGATTAAGCAGCTCGAAACGGTCGGTGTGCGCTTTCTTTACGATGCAGCTGGAAATGGAGGCGATCGAAATCTATTTGTTGGCGGAATTGAGTGGCAAGGGCAGTATTTTCCTGGCACCGCTGGCGTACAGACACCCGGATGTGGCAGTGATAGAGAGGGTGCTAAGCGCCATCCTGACCGGCTCTATTGTGCCGGTACTACTCAGCTAGATTGGCAAGCATTGACTCGTTTAGCTATGCAGCAGAACCAACCGCCCGCCGATATCACTGATGCCGACCTCGTAACCCGCGAACTCGCGCTGCTCTGGTTCAAACCACCCAGTGAAGGCGGGTGGCAGGGGGTAGACCTTATGTTTGATGGCCTCAGTTTTGAGGGGCGCGAGTGGGACTATTTCGGTTTCAAATTTGCTAAAGATGAGCGCGGTCACTACATGATCAGCGTCGACGAGGAGCGCTGTCAGCCCGCGTGCTTCTCTAAATGGCCGCGCGAC
>JABXHP010000062.1 GCA_013373575.1 Oceanospirillaceae bacterium
CATTTGCAATTTGCGATGCAGATTGCATGTCGTAATTGAACTACAAGAGGAACGCCAAGTACTCAGCGCCAAGCGGAAATCTGATAGAAGCCTCTGTTTACGCCCAATTTAGGACCGATCATACCCTAAGGTTGCCTCCAGCTTAAAAACTGGCACAGCAGTTGCTTCACTCTTCCTGCTATTGTTACAGCGCTGTGATCTCAAAAGATCCAGAGACTGGAGCGGCCAAAGGAGTGGCCGCTATTTTTGACAGAATAGAGATTAAAGGCCGCTACTTAATTCAGAGCAAGTAGGGTCTGTGAGATTACGCAAGGTATTAGGGGCGGGCCGGATAAAAATAACAAACGGCCCGTTTTTTTTACCCTATCCTAACCCTCGCGATACCATTGGGTTCCCTGCGGACCATCCTTAAGAACAACACCCTGAGCTGCGAGCTGATCACGAATCTCATCCGAGCGCGCGAACTCTTTCGCCGCACGCGCCTCTTTTCGTTCCTGAATGAGCGCTTCTATCACCTCAGGCGTTATCTCTCCCTCTGCAGCATGTTGCAGGTAGGCGTTGGACTCCTGCTGCAGCAATCCAATGAGACCGCCAAGCGCGCGCAGCTGACCGGCGTAGTAAGCGACAGTATCCAACCCCTCTGCTTTGGCACGGTTTAACTCACCGACTAGGTCAAAGAGAACCGCTAGAGCACGCGGTGTATTGAAGTCATCATCCATCGCCTCATAAAAACGCACCGTGTAATCGCTCTGCTCATCCAACTTGGAATCCGAGCTTTTTACACCCTCCAGTGCTTGATAGAAGCGATCTAGGGCGGATTTGGCCTCGCGCAAGCTGTCAGTACTGTAATCAATATGAGAGCGGTAATGGACGCTAGCTAGAAAGTAGCGTACCACCTCTGGATTATGCTCTTTAAGTACGTCACGGATGGTAAAAAAGTTACCCAACGACTTAGACATCTTTTCCGCGTTTACGCGTACAGGACCGGCATGCATCCAGTAGTTAACGTACGTTTTTCCGTTAGCAGCTTCCGACTGTGCAATCTCATTTTCATGGTGCGGGAACGGCAGATCGGGACCACCGCCATGAATATCGAAGGTATCACCCAGGCAGCATTTAGACATCGCCGAACACTCAATATGCCAGCCGGGACGGCCAGCGCCCCAGGGTGATTCCCAGCTCAGCTCACCCGCTTTCGCAGCTTTCCACAGCACGAAGTCGAGTGGACTCTCTTTGGCACTCTCCACCTCGACACGGGCACCGGCTCGTAACTCGTCCACAACTTTGTTGGTGAGCTTGCCATAGGTGGCAAACTTATCCACGCGGTAGTAGACGTCACCATTAAGAGCCGCATAGGCGTAACCCTTATCTATCAGGGTCTGCACCATCTCGAGGATATCGCCGATATGACGAGTTGCACGCGGCTCTTGATCTGGGCGCAATACGCTCAATGCCGCTTCATCTTCGTGCATTGCCGCAATCATGCGAGCTGTAAGCTCTTCCACGCTCTCGCCGTTTTCAGCAGCACGTCGCAGTATCTTATCGTCGACATCAGTGATGTTACGCACATAGTCCACATCCCACCCACGCGCGCGCAAATAACGTGTAATCAGATCAAAACAGACCATGACACGCGCGTGACCGATATGGCAGAGGTCGTAGACGGTGATACCACAGACATACATGCGAATCTGGCCGGGGTTTATCGGCGTGAATGGCTGCTTGCTTTTGGTCAGTGTGTTGTAGATCTGTAGCATTAAAAAACCTGTCTCTATTTATGTCTCAGCGCCGATCTTGGCAACCTGAGTTTAGCGATGGCTGCGCCACCTAAAATACTCTCTTCGCGACTTAGCAGAAGCTCATCATCCTGCCAAACAACCGCCTCCCACTGGCCCGACTCAGTCAAATCGAAACGTTTTGCCAAGGACCACTGCAGCTCGCCATCAACCAGTGGCGCCAGCCAGATGAACGGCTGTAGCACCCTCAAACCCTTGCCATAGCCCAGCAGCGCTAGCATCTGCAGCTCAGCATTATAGTCTGCGCCGGTTATCAAGCCGCCCACATTGATACTCTGCTCGCTTGTAAGTTGCTGGCGATCAACACCGGGTTGCATACGGTAGATCCGGCTCTGCTCATCCTGCCAATTCTTGGTGAACAACCAGAGCTCATTACCGATCCACGAGGCTGCCTCACAATCATTGTTGTGCGCCCTGCGGGCAACTTGGTAATCGACGTCACCCCAGCGAAAATCGCTGCGCTGAACCTCAGCCTGCGCTCGAGTTAACTGATCCAGTGGCACTGAGTAGAGCTGCAACCAGATCCTATCACCCCTATTATTACCACAGTCGAGCAGATAGAGCTGATCATCGCTCTGCGCCAACGCTTCCCAATCAAAGTTAACCGCGCCCTGCAGCGCTAGCGTGCCCGAGCGCCCTGAGCTTAGCTCAAGCCAGATTAACTCCGGCTCCCCCTCTGAATCGTTCATCGACCAGAGCCGCCCGGCGTAACGTGCCAGGCCCGAGCTCTCCTGTAGCTCAGGCCCCAGCGTTACCAACTGCTCTGGAATCAGCCGAGCACTCTCTACTCGAACCCGCTCACTGCTTGCACACCCAAGCAATAGCGCTGCGCTCGCCGCAGCTGCCAGCAGCGCTGTTACGCTGGAGCGCATCTTAGCTCTTCGCGATCTTCGCCCAAGAGTCACGCAGCCCCACAGTGCGGTTAAACACCATGCGCTCAGACGTTGACTCAGGGTCCACACAGAAGTAACCCTGACGCTCAAACTGATAACTACTCTCAACCGCTGCGTTAGACATTCCTGTCTCAACACGTGCATTGGCAAAGATCTGCAGTGAGTCTGGGTTGATAAACTCAAGGAAGCTGCGCTCTTTGTCAGCTTCTGGGTTCGCCTCGGTAAAGAGTCGGTCATAGAGGCGCACTTCACAAGGGATCGAGTTATCCGCACTCACCCAGTGAATCACACCCTTGGGTTTGTAATCTGTCGGGTTTTCGCCTTTGGTTGCGGAGTCGTAGCTACAGCGCAGCTCAATCACTTCGCCCGCTTCATCAGTAATCACCTCTTCGCAGGTAATGCAGTAGGATCCTCTTAGACGCACAGCGAAGCCCGGCGCCAGACGTTTCCACTTCTTCGGCGCCTCAAGAGCGAAGTCCTCACGCTCAATCAGCAGATTGCGAGTCAGAGGTACCAGACGGTGACCCATGGTCTCATCTTTAGGGTGCACAGGTACTTCGAACCACTCCTGCTCGCCCTCTGCATAGTTGGTAATCGTGAGTTTAATCGGGTCGATTACACACATAGCTCGCGGAGCCGCTTCAAGATCTTCCCGAATCGCCGCTTCCAACATACTCATATCGACGGTTGAATTGGAGCGTGTCACCCCGATCATGTCACAGAAGTTACGGATCGACCTCGGTGTATACCCTCGGCGACGCAGGCCCGAAACGGTCGGCATACGAGGATCATCCCAACCCGCAACGTGCTGCTCGTCCACCAACTGCTTGAGCTTACGCTTAGAGGTAATGGTGTAGTTGAGATTCAAGCGTGCGAATTCGTACTGTCGAGGTTTAGCGGGCACCGGCAGATTGTTAATAAACCAGTCGTAAAGTGGACGATGATCTTCGAACTCAAGCGTACAGATGGAGTGTGTAATCTCCTCTATCGCATCCGACTGACCGTGGGCGAAGTCGTAGCTTGGGTAGATACACCACTTGTCGCCAGTCTGGTGGTGATGTGCCTTACGCACGCGGTAGATCACCGGGTCGCGCAAGTTCATGTTAGGCGCCCCCATATCGATCTTGGCGCGCAGTGCTGCTTCGCCTTCGGCAAATCCACCCGCCCGCATCTTCTCGAACAGCTCAAGGTTCTCTTCGACGCTGCGATCGCGGTAAGGTGAGTTTTTGCCCGCTTCGGTTAAATTGCCACGGTATTCGCGCATCTGCTCAGCGTTGAGCTGACAGACAAACGCTTTGCCCTCTTTTATGAGATGTACAGCCCAGGCGTAGAGCTGATCGAAATAGTCTGAGGTGTAGCGAATATCGCCGGCCCACTCGAAGCCTAGCCACTCTACATCACGTACAATTGCATCAATGTACTCCTGCGACTCTTTCTCGGGGTTAGTGTCGTCAAAACGTAGGTTACAGACCCCCTGATACTTCTGCGCAGTACCAAAATTAAGGCAGATCGACTTAGCGTGGCCTATGTGCAAAAAGCCATTCGGCTCGGGTGGAAAACGGGTTACAACTTTGCCCCCGTGCGTCCCCTGCTCTAGATCTTTCTCAACTATCTGATGTATGAAGTTGGTAACCTGTGGCGCTTCGTTGCTGCTCATTCGTCTCTCTTAACCCTGAAATTCGGACTGGTCCGGCGCAAGCCATCTTAAAAGCGCGATATTATATAGAAGTTGCTACAGGATCACAGCGAGCAATTGCGCTTTTGCGCTGATATAATCGCGCCACTAAACAATCGAATAAGGATTATCACTATGATCGTTTTGCACACCAATCACGGTGACATCAAAATCGAACTGAATCACGAGAAAGCACCTAAAACTGCGGCAAACTTCGAGCAGTATGTGAAAGATGGCTTCTATGACGGTGTCATCTTCCACCGCGTTATTGACGGTTTTATGATCCAGGGCGGTGGTTTTGAACCCGGCATGAAACAGAAAGAGACGCGCGAAACGATTGAGAACGAAGCGGACAACGGCTTGAGCAACGAGCGCGGCACCCTAGCGATGGCACGCACACCAGACCCACACTCTGCTTCAGCACAGTTCTTCATAAACGTTGCAGACAACGATTTTCTAAACCACACGGGCAAAACCATGCACGGCTGGGGTTACGCTGTCTTTGGTCGCGTTGTTGATGGTCTCGATACAGTTGATAAGATCAAAAGCGTTCGCACTACACACGCCATGGGGCACTCTGACGTCCCAGCTGAAGACGTTATCATCGAGAAAGCTGAGATCGTAGACTAACTTTTGCTGCGCTACTTTATCTCAGACCTGCATCTGCAGGCGCAGCGCCCGGAGATTACCGCGGCGCTGCTCTACTTCCTCGAACAGATAGCCAAGGGTGCCGATGAGCTCTACCTCTTGGGTGATATCTTCGAAGC
>JABXHP010000119.1 GCA_013373575.1 Oceanospirillaceae bacterium
AGGCTTGGTTACGTTGGCTTTAATGTAAGCCGCCGCTTCCTCTTCCGCTGAACCACCGATCTCACCGATCATAACGATCGCTTCGGTCTGTGGGTCGTTCTGGAACATCTCCAGAATGTCGATGAAGTTAGAGCCTGGAATTGGGTCACCACCGATACCAACACAGGTAGACTGGCCGAAACCAGCGTCAGTCGTCTGCTTAACCGCTTCGTAGGTAAGAGTACCTGAACGTGAAACGATGCCGACCTTACCTGGCAGGTGGATGTGACCTGGCATAATACCGATCTTACACTCTCCAGGAGTAATAACGCCCGGACAGTTAGGACCGATCAGGCGAACGCCCAGCTCGTCACACTTAACTTTACACTGCAGCATATCCATTACTGGGATGTGCTCAGTGATACAGACGATCAGCTCGATACCTGCGTTCGCCGCTTCAAGGATAGAGTCCTTACAGAACGGAGCGGGTACGTAGATAACAGATGCAGTTGCGCCAGTTGCTTCAACAGCTTCAGCAACGGTGTTAAATACAGGCAGACCCAGGTGCGTAGTGCCACCCTTACCTGGAGTTACACCGCCGACCATCTTAGTGCCGTATGCGATAGCCTGCTCAGAGTGGAAGGTACCCTGACCGCCAGTGAAACCCTGACAGATTACTTTGGTGTCTTTGTTAATTAGTACTGACATGATTAGTTGCCTCCTGCTGCTTTAACTGCCTGCTGTGCAGCATCAGTCAGACTGGTAGCCGCGATGATGTCGAGTCCAGACTCGGACAGCAGTTTAGAGCCGAGGTCAGCGTTGTTACCTTCAAGGCGAACAACCACTGGTACTTCTACGCCCACTTCTTTAACAGCGCCGATGATACCTTCAGCGATCAGGTCACAACGTACGATACCGCCGAAGATGTTAACCAGAACCGCTTTAACTTTTGAGTCTTCGAGGATGATCTTGAACGCTTCAGTAACACGCTCTTTAGTCGCGCCGCCACCAACGTCCAGGAAGTTAGCTGGGAAACCACCGTGCAGAGATACGATATCCATCGTACCCATTGCAAGGCCAGCGCCGTTAACCATACAACCAATGTTGCCTGTAAGAGCTACGTAGTTAAGATCCCACTCAGCCGCGCGTGCTTCACGCTCGTCTTCCTGTGATGGATCTTCCATTGCTTGAATGTCTTTGTGACGGTAGACAGAGTTGCCATCGATCACAACTTTAGCGTCCAGACAGTGCAGGTTGCCAGCATCGGTTATAACCAGTGGGTTGATCTCGAGCAGCGCCAGATCCTTCTCTTCGAACATCTGCGCCAGACCCATGAAGATCTTGACGAACTGCTTGATCTGATCACCTTCCAGACCCAGTTTAAATGCCAGCTCACGGCCCTGGTATGGCTGCGCGCCAGTCAGCGGATCGATAGTCGCTTTGAGGATTTTCTCTGGAGTTTCGTGTGCAACTTTCTCGATCTCAACACCGCCTTCAGTCGACGCCATGAAAACGATACGGCGTGAAGAGCGGTCTACAACTGCACCAAGGTAGAGTTCGTTTGCAATATCAGTGCAGGTTTCAACCAGGATTTTAGAGACAGGCTGACCGTTTGCATCAGTCTGGTAAGTCACCAGATTGGTGCCGAGCTTGTCTTTGGCAAATGCTGCTGCTTCTTCTGGGCTATCAACCAGTTTCACACCACCCGCTTTACCGCGGCCACCGGCGTGAACCTGTGCTTTAACTACCCACTTGTCTCCGCCGATCTGCTTTGCTGCTTCAGCGGCTGCTTCTGGAGTGTCTACTGCGATGCCTTTAGACACCGGCAGACCATACTCGGCAAACAGCTGTTTACCCTGGTACTCATGAAGATTCATAGTTTGATCCGTTTCTCAGTCTCGTTAGTCGTACAGGATTAACCTGTCGATAGGCCGAACTAAATCGCCCCCTGGCTTGTGGCCAGAGGGTGAGAGAGTTTCAGCGCTTAGCGTTTTTTGCGGTTAGCGATGTGGATAGCGTGGTTATCCACCGCTAGTGCAGCTTCGTGAATCGCTTCCGACACAGTCGGGTGAGCGAATACAGTCAGCTGTAGATCTTCCGCACTGGATGCAAATTCCATTGCAATGACACCCTGAGCGATCAGCTCAGATGCGATGCCACCAACAATGTGAACACCCAGGATACGATCGGTGACTTCATCAGCCAGGATCTTAACGAATCCTTCAGTTGCGTTCGCCGCCATAGCACGGCCAGAGGCCGCAAACGGGAACTTGCCACTCTTATACTTAACGCCTTCAGCCTTGAGCTGCTGTTCGGTCTTGCCGACCCAGGCCATCTCAGGGAAGGTGTAAATAACGTTAGGGATACAGTCGTAGTTCATTGCAGCTTTGTGGCCCGCAATGATATCCGCAACCATGATGCCCTCTTCTGACGCTTTGTGCGCCAGCATCGGTCCGCGTACCGAGTCACCAATAGCGTATACGCCTGGAACTTCTGTACGGCAGTTTTCGTCTACGAAGATGAAACCGCGCTCGTCCATCTTAACGCCTGAGTCTGTAGCGAGCAGTCCGTTAGTCTGCGGCTTACGACCAACAGCAACGATCAGCTTGTCAACTACCAGCTCTTTGTCGCCTTCAGAGTCAGCGTACTTAACTTTAACCTGCTTACCATCAAGGATCTCAGTACCGGTGCAACGTGCACCCAGCTTGATATCCAGACCCTGCTTAGTCAGCAGTTTCTTAGCCTCTTTCGCTACATCGATATCAGCCAAAGCGAGGAAGTCATCCATCGCTTCCAGTACAGTAACTTTAGAACCACAACGTGCCCAGATAGAGCCCATTTCCAGACCGATTACGCCCGCACCGATAATGCCCAGATGCTCTGGAGTTTCATCGATATCGAGTGCACCGGCGTTGTCGAGGATCAGCCCCTCAGTCAGCGGTGCTGGTGGAATCTCTACAGGTACAGAACCTGAAGCCAGAATCACGTTGTCAGCAGCGTGGACAGACTTACTACCGTCAGCCGCAGTCACTTCAACCTGCTTACCGCCCAGCAACTTACCCATACCCTGCAGCAGAGTAACGCCGTTAGCTTTGAACAGGCCGGTGATACCGCCGGTCAGGTTCTTAACGATGGTATTTTTACGAGCGACCATCGCTTTAGTGTCGATGCTTACGTTTTCAGCAACGATACCCTGAGCCGCGAAGCCGTGCTGAGCTTCGTGTAGCTTGTGCGTAGTTTCAAGCAGCGCTTTGGATGGGATACAGCCCACGTTCAAACAGGTACCGCCGAGTACGGTTGCGCCCTTGTCATCAACCCACTTCTCAACACAAGCGGTCTTCAGACCCAACTGCGCAGCGCGAATAGCCGCTACATACCCGCCAGGGCCGGCACCAATTACAATTACATCAAACTTGTCAGACATTGATTCTTCCTGTCTCTTGAAATGTTAAACGGTAGCTTCGCTATTAAACGTCAAGCAGCATACGCGCTGGATCTTCCAGCAGGTCCTTGATAGTCACGAGGAACTGTACCGCCTCTTTACCGTCGATCATGCGGTGATCGTATGAGAGTGCCAGATACATCATTGGCAAAATTACAACCTGACCGTTAACCGCCATTGGGCGCTCCTGGATTTTGTGCATACCCAGAATTGCAGTCTGCGGCGGGTTCAGGATCGGTGTAGACATAAGTGAGCCAAAGACACCACCGTTAGTGATGGTGAAAGTACCACCCTGCATATCTTCCATACCCAGCTTGCCTTCACGGCCACGCTTACCGAAGTCAGCGATAGTCGCTTCAACTTCAGCCAGCCCCATCTGGTCAGTATCACGCAGAACTGGAACCATCAGGCCGCGCTCGGTTGATACAGCGACACCGATATCCTGGTAACCGTGGTAAACCATGTCGTTACCGTCAATAGATGCATTGACTGCTGGGAAGCGCTTAAGTGCTTCAGTCGCTGCTTTTACGAAGAAACTCATGAACCCAAGGCGTGTGCCGTTGTGAGTCCTCTCGAACAGGTCTTTGTACTGCTTACGCAGTTCCATAACCGGCTTCATGTTGACTTCGTTGTAAGTGGTCAGCATTGCCGCATTCTGCTGCGCTTCGACGAGGCGCTTAGCGATAGTTGCACGCAGACGCGTCATTGGCACACGCTTCTCGACACGTTCACCCGAATCAACGCTTACTGCTGGAGCCACTGGAGCTGCTGCCGCTGCAGGAGCAGGAGCAGGAGCAGGAGCAGGAGCCGCTGCTGGCTTGTTCGCCATGTAATTTACAACGTCCTCTTTGGTGATGCCGCCGTTCTTGCCTGTGCCCGGAATCTGGCTAGCATCTAGACCGTTCTCATCAATCAGCTTGCGCGCAGCAGGGCCGACTTTGTCAGCATCGCCTGCAGGAGCAGCAGCTGTTTGGGCCGCTGCTGCAGGTGCGGCTGCTGGAGCCGCACCCGCTTCAAATTTAGCTATCACTTCATCGCTCAGTACTGTCTCGCCTTCGCCTTTGATGATTTCAGCAATCACACCATCAGCTGGAGCTACAACTTCCAGTACTACTTTATCTGTCTCGATATCAACAATCAGTTCGTCAGCTGAAACAGCCTCGCCCGGCTGTTTGTGCCAGGTAGCAACGGTGCCGTCCGCTACGGACTCTGGGAATGTTGGCGCTTTGATTTCGATTGACATGTTTTTTCCTTTCTAAAGTCGTGTACTCGTTTCGAGTGAGTCCGGGTGTTATTTAGCGTCGAGAGCTTCGTTTACCAGTTTGTCCTGCTGTTCAGCGTGAACAGACATGTAACCTACCGCTGGCGAAGCTGCATGTGGGCGACCCACACCTTCAAGGTGGATCTGCGGATGTGCATCTCGCAGCGCGGAACGCATGTGGTGCTGTGAACAGTACCAAGCGCCCTGGTTCATTGGCTCTTCCTGACACCAAACAACAGATTTGAGATTCGCATACTGGCTAAGCTCTTCCGTAAGGATCGCCTCTGGGAAGGGGTATAGCTGCTCGATGCGAAGAATCGCAGTGTCAGTCTTCTCAAGTTCTTCGCGACGGTTGTAAAGGTCGTAATAGACCTTACCGGAACAGAGAACTACACGTTTTACTTTATTATTATCGAGTGCATCTACTTCGCCAATTACCGGCTTAAAGCCACCTTCAGCCATCTCTTCTAGAGTTGAGATCGCCTGCTTGTGACGCAGCAGAGATTTAGGTGACATAACCACTAGCGGCTTGCGCAGTGGGCGTACTACCTGACGACGCAGCAGGTGGAAGATCTGCGCAGGAGTCGTAGGTACACACACCTGAATGTTGTGCTCTGCACAAAGCTGCAGGAAGCGCTCTAGACGTGCAGATGAGTGCTCTGGGCCCTGACCCTCAAAGCCATGTGGCAGAAGCATTGTCAGTCCACAGAGACGCTGCCACTTGGTCTCACCCGATGTGATGAACTGGTCAATAACGACCTGAGCACCGTTCGCGAAATCACCAAACTGCGCTTCCCAGATCACTAGGGCGTTTGGAGTCGTTGTGGCGTACCCATATTCGAATGCCAGTACAGCCTCTTCCGATAGAAACGAGTCGTAAAGGTCAAATGCAGGCTGATCCTCAGACAGATGACAGAGCGGTGTGTAAGTAGAAGCGTCGCGCTGATCATGCAGTACCGCATGACGGTGCGAGAAGGTACCACGACCCACATCCTGACCTGTGATACGTACAGGGTGACCCTCCGCCAGCATGGTCGCGTAGGCTAAGGTCTCCGCAAAGCCCCAGTTCGCTGCCATAGCACCGTGCGCCATCTTACGACGGTCTTCATAGATCTTAGAAACCTGACGCTGCACACTGAAGTTTTCTGGCAGAGTGGCAATGTTAGTCGCCAACTCAGTTAGAAGCTTGATATCTACACCCGTGTCACAGTCAAAGCTCCACTCATGGCCAAGGTATGGACGCCAGTCTACGAAGAGCTCTTCGTTAGGCTGCAGAACCAGTGAGTGTGCAACATGCTTACCGTCTTCAAGGTCAGCACGGTACTGGCGCTCCAGCTCTTTGCTGTGCTCAGGCGTCAGAACGCCTTCAGCGATAAGACGCTCAGCGTAGAGCTCACGCGTTGTCTTCTGCTTCTTAATCTGAGTGTACATCACTGGCTGGGTGCCAGATGGCTCATCGGCTTCGTTGTGACCGCGACGGCGGTAACAAACGAGGTCGATTACAACGTCTTTCTTAAACTCGTTACGGAAATCTACCGCCAACTGCGTCACAAAACGCACAGCTTCTGGATCGTCACCGTTTACGTGGAAGATAGGAGTCTCAACCATTTTCGCGACGTCAGTACAGTACTCTGTAGAGCGAGCGTCTTCTGCTTTAGAAGTGGTGAAGCCGACCTGGTTGTTGATAACGATATGGATCGTGCCGCCAGTCTTGTAAGCGCGAGTCTGAGACATCTGCAATGTCTCCATAACAACGCCCTGACCCGCAAAAGCAGCGTCCCCATGAATGTTTACTGGGACAACTGTGGTACCGACTGGATCATTACGACGATCCTGGCGCGCACGCACCGAACCTTCAACAACCGGAGCCACGATCTCAAGGTGCGATGGGTTAAACGCCATAGCTAGGTGAACTTCGCCACCTTCAGTCATGACGTTAGATGAGAACCCCTGGTGATACTTAACGTCACCTGATGACTCAACCAGCTTCTTACCCTCGAACTCACCGAAAAGGTCAGTAGGGTTCTTACCAAAGATATTTACGAGGGTATTGAGGCGGCCACGGTGTGCCATGCCGATAACAACCTCTTTACAGCCGCGTTTACCAGCGCGCTGAATCAAGGTATTCAAAGAGACGATAAGCGACTCACCGCCCTCTAGGCCGAAACGCTTAGCGCCGGCATAGCGTGAGCCAAGGTATTTTTCCAGACCCTCTGCCGCAGTTAGGCGCTCCAGCACCATAAGCTTGCGCTCGTCAGTTGATTCAGGATGGGCACGAACGGGCTCAAGACGCGACTGCAACCATACACGCTGTTCCGTATCCACAATGTGCATGTACTCGGTGCCGAGAGTGTCGCAGTAGGTACGCTCGAGGTCAGCAACGATCTCACGCAGAGGCGCTTCCTCTTTACCAAACTGCAGATCACCTAGACGAAACACGGTATCGTAATCCGCTTCGCTCAAACCGTGGTAGCGCAAGCTGAGGTCTGGCACCTGATTGCGATTCATCAGATTCAGCGGGTCAATTTTAGCATGCTGATGGCCACGAACGCGGTAGGCATTGAACAGTGAGAGCGCCTGAACCTGCTTCTTCTCGTGCTCAGAGCTGACGCTTGAAACTGCAGCGGGCTGAGCGCGCTTCGCGTTTTTCGCTAGATACTGGAAGTGCTCGCGTACAGGAGCAAGTGGGATATCCTGCCCGTGGTTACCTTCAACCTTCGGCAGCTGATCAAACTCATCGCGCCATTGCGGCGGGATCGAATTGGGATCGATCAGGTAGTTTTCGTATAGTTCTTCAACATATGAGAGGTTGCCGCCGTAAAGATGAGCATTCTTCCACAGATGCTCCATCATACCGTCTTGCATTCTTCGATCACCCTGCTTTTGGGGGGTTAGGACTTTAGCAGCTCTTTTGAAGCCGCTCGGTCGCTTGCCCTAATGACTGGTACTTTTAAGTAATTTTTTACTTTTACTCAGTAACTTTTTATTCTGTTTTCCCCATTGCTTCTTCAACAACGCGGTTACAGAGCTCTTGCGGGCGCTACGCCTCACAAAAACGGACATAGTTTACGCCTTTTTGAAAGACTTTACAGTTCGAATCTGCTGCATTGACACTAAAGTGAAGAGACGTTTATAACATTTTAGAATAGTTTAATAGCCAGGGAAATTAAGAGACCCTTTGCCGGCTATTTCCGGCAAAAAGCACTGACTAGCAGTTATATTGCAATAACCATTTCAAACCCAGAGAGACAAAAATTGCTAACTAAAATGAGCGGGCCCATTCTATTTTTTGCGCTCTTAAGTACAATTTTTTCGCAGCTCAGCTCAGGCGCCACAACCCCTCTAGCTGGTATAGCAATTTGGACCTACTTTCTTCTAAATTTAGCGTCACTGAATCGCCGTCAGCGTGTCCAAAATCTAGCCATTCTGCTACCTGGCTTCGCTCTTATCGCCTATGCACTTAGCAAGACTCCAAACCTGACACTTCTTACGCCACTGCTTAACGCGAATCAACTGATGATTACGCTTCTTGCGGCCATCAGCTTCCTGCAACTCACCACGCAACTCAGACGACAGCAAACCAGCAGCGAGGGCCAGCGCGGACTAAAACAGACCTTACTCAGCACCCACCTGATGGCGTCTGTAATCAACGTATCAGCCATGGTACTTGTGGCTGAACGGCTAAAACAGGAGAACCGCCTGAGCCCACTCCAAGGCCTAACCCTACTAAGAGCTTTCGGCATCTGCGCATTTTGGTCACCCTTCTTCGCTGCGATGGGCGTAACACTTATCAGCGCCCCAGGCTCGGAACTGGTAAAACTCCTACCCTACACGCTCCCCCTCGGACTGATAGCCCTTTTGGTGAGCTATCTTCAACTCAGCCGACACCAAGAGATTGGAGATTTTCGCGGCTATCCAATCTCGCTAGAGAACCTAAAACTACCGCTAGGACTCGCAACAGCAGTACTCACGACACACTTTATGCTGCCAAACATCTCAGTCATCATGCTGGTCTCGATACTGTCGATACTGCTCGTTATCGCGCTGCTGTTACTGCGAAACCCATTAACTACCGCTGCAACCAAATTTACGGGCCACATTACCGAGGGGCTACCCAACACCCGTGGCGAGATCGCCCTATTTATCTCATCGACTGTTTTGGCGACCGGCACCACCGCTATACAGAGCGC
>JABXHP010000115.1 GCA_013373575.1 Oceanospirillaceae bacterium
ACTGAGCTCTGGTTCTTCCTAGTAACCTTCACCGGTACAGCGACACTGCTAGTTGGCGCCTACATCGCGCTATTTAAGCACGATCTGAAAGGGTTGTTGGCATTCTCCACCATCAGCCATCTGGGTTTGATTATGCTGCTGTTCGGCCTCAACTCGGATCTTGCCGCCGTTGCAGCCGTGTTCCACATCATCAACCACGCTACCTTTAAAGCGTCGCTCTTCATGGCAGCAGGCATCATCGACCACGAGAGCGGTTCACGCGATATGCGCAAGCTCGCCGGATTGTGGCGCTACATGCCACATACCGCCGCGCTGGCGATAGTAGCGGCGCTGGCGATGGCCGGCGTGCCACTACTCAACGGCTTCCTCTCGAAAGAGATGTTCTTCAACGAAACCGTACATCAAAGTGCTCTTGGTGCACTATCGTGGATGCTACCGGTGCTGGCAACCGTTGGGGCCACCTTCTCGGTTGCCTACTCGGCACGCTTCATTCACGACGTCTTCTTTAACGGTGAGCCGGTCAACCTGCCCCGCACACCGCATGAGCCGCCACGCTACATGAAGATCCCTGTCGAGATACTAGTGGCTGTGTGTATCATCGTGGGTATCGCGCCAGCATGGGTTATTGGTGATCTGCTAAACAACGCCTCCAGCTCTCTCCTACAGGGGCCGTTGCCAGAGTACAGCCTGTCGTTGTGGCATGGTCTCAACATACCGCTAATGATGAGTATCACGGCTTTGATACTCGGTCTTATTATCTACAATATTCGCGAGCGACTCTTCGCATTCCAGGCGCAGTTTGTAGATCGCGATGCCAAGCTCGAGTTTGAACGACTGGTGCAGCTCACCGTAGAGGCGGCAACGAATCTCTATGCCCGCCTTGAGAGCAATCGCCTGCAGACCTACATCCTCACGCTATTCATCTTTATGCTGACTGTAACAGCTTGGCCGATGATGCAGATTGCAGAGACGACCGGCGACCGCCCACAACTACCGCCCGACTGGATCGCCTTTGGGGGTATAGTGACACTATCCTTAGCAGCAATTATGACCTTGGTTTGGCATCGCAAGCGTGTAGTAGCACTGATCTCTGTCTCTGTTGTCGGCCTAGTCGTGTCACTTATTTTTGCGCGCTTCTCTGCGCCAGACCTGGCGCTGACTCAGCTTTCGGTAGAGGTTGTGACCATCATCTTGTTGATGCTAGCGCTCTTCTTCCTACCGCAGTCTACGCCCAAGGAGTCGAGCCCTGGCGTGGTCTTCCGTGATCTGGGCATATCAACAATGGTTGGCGGTGTGATGGCAACCGTCGCCTTTGCCATGATGACGCGCCCTCTCGATACCATTTCTGACTTCTTTACCGCCAACGCGAAAACAGGCGGTGGCGGCACCAACGTTGTAAATGTGATTCTTGTCGATTTTAGGGGCTTCGATACCCTCGGTGAAATTACCGTATTGGGTATCGCGGGTCTGGGCATCTACAAGCTGATTCGCCGTATGCGCCTCTTCCTACCGACAACTGATGCCGGTGGCCGGACATGGTCGAGCGACACCCACCCGATGATGCTCGCCATGGTCTCTCAAGCACTGCTGCCACTCGCCCTGCTAGTCTCCGCCTACATATTCCTGCGTGGCCACAACCTCCCCGGCGGTGGCTTCATTGCGGGCCTGATTACCGCCATCGCGCTGATTCAGCAGTACATCGCTAACGGCGTAATGTTTATGAAGGGTAAGCTCAAACTAGATTACCAGTATCTTATTGGTTGGGGTCTGCTAATCGCCGTAGCTACGGGACTGGCCTCTTGGATGTTTGACCGCCCATTCCTCACCTCTTGGTTCGACTACCTCAACTGGCCTGTTGTAGGTAAGTTCGAGGTGGCAAGTGCGATGGCATTCGACCTTGGGGTCTACTTCACTGTGGTTGGTGCAACGCTGCTGATTCTATCCAACCTGGGCAAGCTATCCACCACCGAGCGACCCACCGAAGGGGAGAATATCTAATGGAGATGTTAGTCGCATTAGCTATAGGCATTCTTACCGCCTCAGGCACTTTCCTGACGCTACGTGGTCGCACCTTTCCTGTAGTGCTTGGGCTAACGCTGCTAGCATATGCCGTGAACCTGTTTATCTTTGCATCGGGACGTTTGGTCGTGGATGGTGCAGCAGTGCTGAAGCAGGGGTTAGCCATTCCGGACCCGCTGCCTCAAGCACTGGTGCTGACGGCAATTGTGATCGGTTTCGCGATGACTGCATTTGCCGTTATCCTGTCGATGCGAGCGCGAGCGGACCTAGGCAACGACCATGTCGATGGAACACTGAAATCTGAGCAGAAAAACGGGGAGCAGCGCTGATGTCTCACCTACCGATTCTGCCAGTTTTGATCCCAATGCTGACCGGCATCTTGCTGCTACTGCCTCCGATACGTACAACGCTGTCGCGCCAGCGCGTAACAGCACTATTTGCAGCAGCACTAAATCTATTAATCGCTGTTTTTCTCATCAACCAGAGCGCCAGCGGTGAGATAGCCGTCTATGCAGTGGGCGACTGGCAACCCCCGTATGGCATCACACTCATTGCCGACCGACTCTCTGCAATGATGCTGCTCTTAACCGCCATTCTGCTCTTCGCAGCGCTACTCTATGCGAGCGCAGGCGAAGATGAAACCGGGCGCTATTTCTACCCGCTGATGATGTTTCAGGTGCTGGGTATCAACGGTGCTTTCCTTACCGGCGATATTTTTAACCTGTTCGTCTTCTTCGAAATTCTGCTAATCGCCTCCTACTCCCTACTGATTCACGGCGGCGGAAAACACAAGACACGTGCAGCGGTACATTATGTACTGTTGAACTTAGTAGGCTCGGCAATTTTCCTCTTTGCACTCGGTGTGCTTTATGGCTCACTCGGCTCACTTAATATGGCCGATATGGCGGTACGCGTAAGAGCTCTCACGGGAGCAGACCTTGAGCTGGCGAAAATAGGCGGACTGCTGCTATTGGTGGTATTTGGCTTAAAAGCAGCCATGTTACCGCTGCAGTTCTGGCTACCGCGAACCTATGCTACAGCCTCCGGCCCCATCGTTGCCCTGTTCGCGATTCTGACCAAAGTCGGCATCTACTGTATGCTTCGCGTACATGGCATGGTTTTTGGGGACTACGCAGGAAATATTGCGGACCTGATTCAGCCCTGGCTCTGGGGTACGGCGGTATTAACCATCGCCATTGGTGCAATCGGTGTAATCTCTAGCCCAAGTCTTAAACGACTGGCTGGGCACTTGATAATCGTATCGGTAGGTACGCTTCTATCGGCCCTGGCTATTAACACGCCCGAGTCCATCAGCGCTGCACTCTACTATGCGGCCCACTCTACCCTTGCAGGAGCAGCACTATTCCTAGTTGCTGAAGCCATCGCTGAGCAGCGCGGAGGGGCCCTGGATATGATTGTGCGCTCTCGTCCTGTCGCTCAGCCACTTGCCCTAGGGATTGCCTTTTTCATTACAGCCCTGGCACTTATCGGCATGCCACCTTTCTCTGGTTTCATTGGTAAGCTAATGATTCTGCAGTCTGCGAGCAGCGACGCACAGATGGGCTGGACTTGGACTACACTCCTTATTGCCACCCTCTTTGCACTGGTCGCTTTTTCACGCGCAGGCTCCACACTCTTTTGGCGCGCCAGTGGCAAAAACAGTGATGCGCTGCCAGCCTCAAGTACCAAGCACGCTGCAATATGGTTACTACTGTTAGCAGCGCCGCTCATGTCACTCTTCGCCGGACAGATAATTGACTACACTACGGCAACGGCTGCGCAGCTTGATCAGCTCGCACAAACACCGCAAATCTTGCT
>JABXHP010000100.1 GCA_013373575.1 Oceanospirillaceae bacterium
AACTAGGTCGCCGTTGTTGGTGAGGAAAATCAGACCCTGTGAGTCCTTATCCAAGCGTCCTATTGGGAATATACGCACACCGTGATTTACAAAGTCGACAATATTGTTCGGTCGTGAAGTTTCCGTGGTGGACTCAATACCTACAGGCTTATTCAAAGCGATAAAAACAAAGTCCTCGGCATCCTGGGGCTCAATGGTCTGACCGTTCACTTTAACCAAATCGCCGGGTGATACCTGATCACCCACCTGCGCACGCTTGCCGTTAATAAAGACGTTGCCCTGTTCGATATAACGATCTGCTTCACGACGCGAGCAGATGCCGCTCTCACTGATGTACTTATTCAGGCGTTTGGAGTTGGACGGAAAAATAGAAGCCACCTTGGAGATAGAGTAGAAGATCCCAGACGCGTATTTAGCCCCAATTTATCTCCAGTGGCAATTATGAGGCTCCAGAGACGCAGCCAGACGGCTATCAGGTTCAATAGATCGAATCAGCGGTGGCTGCGTATACATTCACGCGTACAGCAGGAGATTCACAGTTGAGAAGATTAATAGCTCTGGCCCTAGTTACACTCCTTTTAAGCGGCTGCGGTGCTAAGTTTGCGTATAACAATCTAGGGCTTGTATCGCCTTGGTATGTTGATGACTACATAGAGCTGGATCAACGCCAGCAAGAGATCTTCGATCGTCGCCTGCAAGAATTGCATGCCTGGCATCGTAATACCGAGTTAGTGCAGTACCGCGAGCTTTTTGCCGAGCTCTACGACCATTTGCAGCAAGATTCGCTAGAGCCTCAAATACTTCGAAAGACAGCAAACCAGTTGCGTGGACACTGGCAGGCACTGATTCAGCAAGCGACTCCAGCGGTGGAGGAGTTAGGGCGAACGCTCAATGACCAGCAGCGTGAAAAGCTTTTTGTAGCGCTCGAGGAGAGAAATCAGAAACGCTTGGAAAGAGCTGATACGCCAGAAGAGCACCGAGAGGAGAGTTTAGAGCGAATCGACAAGTGGATGGGACCGCTAACTAAACAACAGCGTGAATGGGTAGTCCAGTTTGCTGCAGACAACCCGGATCTGAGCGCCCAAACGGTTGCCGCACATCGCGCTTTTCAGGCAGGGCTCGCTGATGTCTTGGCAGATCCCAGCGCTCCCGGCTTCTCGGTGCGGCTGCAACAGCTATTAGGGGATGCGCTTGGGGGATCTGCAGCGGGGCGCGAACTGAATTCGCTGCGTGAGCAACAACTTGAAGGGCGTGTTGAGCTCTTTCAGCGACTCTGGGGTAGTGCCAGTGAAAATCAGAAGCGCAAGATTCGCTCCCGCTTGCTGGGTTATATTGAGGATATCGACGACCTGATCAGCGATTAATTGTTGGCAGCCGCGATATCTGCTCCCTCTCTAAGCGCTCTTAGTTTCTTCCAGGTTACGCCCGGGTCAATTTTGCCATAGCCCGCGAAGGTTCCGAAACCGCAGTCAGTGCTTGCCACGACCCTATCCACGCCAACAATATCGATAAACCGCTGCAGGCGCTGAGCGACCAGCTCAGGGTGCTCTACATAGTTTGAGCAGGTATCGATAAGTCCCGGCGCGAGAATTTTTTCATCCGGAATCTTAGCATCGCGCCAGACCGTCCACTCATGTTCGTGACGTGGATTCGCGGCTTCAAACAAAACTGTTGCTGGACGGGCTTTTAGAATTGAGTCGATTACACCCGCGAGCGGAATATCGTGATCATGGGGACCCTCGTAGTTACCCCAGCATATATGCATGCGCAACTTCTCTGCCGGAATATTTGCGGTTGCGGCATTAAGTGCTTCTACATTCGCCGCTGCAATCTTTACAAACTCTGCATCACTGAGGTCCTGATAACCTGTATGTCGGGACATGGCTAAATCTGGGCAATCCAGCTGCAGATAGAAACCTGCATCCACTATTGCCTCGTACTCGGCGCGCATCGCCTCCACAAGGTCGGCTAGGTAGGCGTCGTGTGATGGGTAGTACTGATTGGGTTGGAATGCCGTAATCAGCCCCGGAGAGGCTGAGTTCATAAATGCCTTTGTTGGTTTACAAACGGCGCCGAGCGCAGTTTTGAAACGACGGATATCGTCATGCAGGGGCTCAAGATTGATGAGTTCAACCTTATCTATACAGGCAGCTCGCACAAACTCCTGTGAACCCATAATTGCCGAGAGCTTTTTGGCAAGGTCTGGATGGTTAGCCAAATCCCGAGCAGGTTTGCGTGCAATGTGTGCATCCCCGAAGCCGCTGAGCCGCTCCGTCATGTAGGTTGAATAGCCAACCTTACCCAGTTCGCCATCACTTACAATGGAGACCCCCGCGTCAATTTGGTTATTTATCGCCGTCTCAATTTCGGATTCGACGAGGCGATCAAATTGAGCATTGTCGGTCTGTTTGCCATGGTCGCGGGCAATCAGCATTTCGGCAAGTTTCATGCTGCGCGGAAGGCTACCAACGTGGCTTGTCTCAATCTTCTTGGTACTCATAGTCTATCTCTGCGTTAGCTTAGGTGACGGGCTCAACAGCTTAATTTAGATGATTGTTTGGACGCTTAGATCGACCGTCCCCAACCGCTCGACGAACAGCCACTGATCGTCGATACACTCGAGCCGATCTCTAAAGCGCCCAAGAAGATAGGGTGGCTTTGCTTCGTTAGATCCCGCCTCTGCGGTAAAGAGCAGCACGTAGCTAAGAGCAGTGGCGTTATTGGCATCAGTGACGTCCACCAGAATATTGCTTATCAAGTGCCTACTTATGCGGGCCGGACGGGCTTTGAAGGCGGCTAGAATGTTTTCGCGTCCCTGAATCAGCTCCGCTGGCGCGCTGGGGCGCGCAAATGCGCCTTCAGGCGCAAACATCTCCACCATCTGCTCATACTCGCCCGCATCATTTAACACGGCGAAGCGTTTGATGAGTTTCTCGCACTGATGCTCAGCAAGCATGCGCTCCATTGGAGACATCTCTTCTCCTTATCCAATCATCGCGTTGGGTAACATCAAAACGATCTGAGGGAAACTGATCAACAACGCAATGCAGAGAATCATCACGAACCAGAACGGCAATACACCTCGGAAAATTTCACTCAGAGGCGTATCCCGCGCGACCGATTTGACGATGAACACATTGATACCAACGGGCGGAGAGATCAGCCCCATCTCCAGGGTTAATACCACCAAAACACCAAACCAAATGGGGTCTATCCCCAGCTCTAATACGATCGGAAAGAAGATTGGCAGTGTGAGCACTAACATGGCAAAGCCTTCCAAGAAGCAGCCAAGCACCATGTAGACCAAGAGTATGACGATCAGTGTTCCAAGGGTCTCTAAGCCTAAGCTCGCCATATACTCGCCTACGGTCGTAGGTATATGACTCAGGGCCATGAAAGGGTTAATTAGGTGCGCCGCGATCAGAATCAACATAACCGTTGCGGTAGTGGTTACAGAGTCACGCGCAGCATGCCAGAGCATTTGTAGTGTCAAGGTGCGCGACACGAATCCGATCGCAATCACAGCACCCGCTCCAACAGCCGCTGCTTCGACAGGCGAGAAGAGGCCGCCGTAGATGCCACCGATAGTTA
>JABXHP010000014.1 GCA_013373575.1 Oceanospirillaceae bacterium
CCATCACGCACAATCAGCTGCGCAAGCTGCAGCATGACGCGGTTGAGGGCTGCTACAAAGGCTTCGGCGTCGGGACCCGAGGCGGGCACCTGAGCCTCTGAGGCGCCTGTAGCGACCAGAACGCAGGAGTCATTGGTGGATGTGTCGCCATCAACAGTGATGCGGTTAAATGAGCGTTCAGTCGCATCGCTCATCCACTGCTGCAGCACGGATTGATCGACCTTGGCATCGGTCGCTACATAGCCCAGCATCGTGGCCATATTGGGTTTGATCATGCCCGCACCCTTAGAGATACCGGTGATGGTTACCGTCTTACCACCAATCTCAAGCTGTTCGCAGGCACCCTTGGCGCGCGTATCAGTAGTCATAATGCCCCAAGCCGCATTGAGCCAGTTATCCTCTTGCAGATCCGCAATAGCAGCATCAAGGGCAGCGGTAATTTTAGCTACGGGTAGGGGCTCACCAATAACACCTGTTGAGAAGGGCATGACCTGCTCGGCCGAGACTCCAGTTCTCGATGCCATTTCGTTACAGCAGGTGATGGCGTCCGCCATACCCTGTTTGCCTGTACCTGCATTGGCGTTGCCGGTATTGGTGAGCAGATAGCGCACAGAGCCTTGGCCTAGGTGCTTCTTACAGAGCGTTACTGGGGCAGCGCAGAAGGCGTTTTTAGTGAATACCGCTGCCACTGAGGATCCCTCAGCTACCTCCATAACAACAATATCTTTGCGCCCCGCGCGCTTGATACCCGCCGATGCGATACCGATTTTAAAGCCTGCGATGGGAAGAAGCGTTGGAAGCGTATCTGGGCCTACAGCCATGGGGTGTTCCTCACATAAAAGTGGAGCAAGAGTTGGCGCGAAAAGAGTGAGCGCTGTTGTCTGATTTTAAACTAGGAGGTTATTTAGGGCTATTGGGTGTAGGGAGGTTTTTTAGAGCAGGCGGGTGGTCTGTCGACTAGTTGTTGCTTTCGCACGCTAAAATCGCGCTCATAAGGGTATTGAGGTAGAGGGAATAGAAACGCCTGCGCGGGGCAGGCGTTTAACGGAACTCTTTATGACCTGACTGGACGGGAGGATGGACTCCCTGATAGAGGCCTTAGCTAGAGCAGCTTATGAGCTAGGTAGGATAACCTGGTCAATCACATGGATGACGCCGTTGCTCGCTTCGATGTCAGCGCTTACTACGCTCGCACCGTCAATTTTTACGCCATCCCAGCCGGTTACCGTCGCTTTATCGCCGTTAAGCATCTCTACACTCAACTTCTTAGCATTTACGTCCGATGCCATCACTGCACCCGGGAGGACATGGTAGGTGAGGATATCAACGAGCGTCTCTTTGTTTTCCGGTTTCAGCAGGTTCTCTACCGTACCTTCTGGCAGCGCAGCGAATGCTTCATCGGTAGGTGCAAACACGGTCAGTGGGCCGTCCCCTTTGAGCGCATCAACCAAGCCGGCAGCCTGAACTGCTGCAACCAGTGTGGTGAACTGCCCTGCGCCCACCGCTGTATCGACGATGTCTTTTTTCATCATGTCACCGGCGAAAGCGCTTGTGGCCATACCCAGTGAAAGTGCCATACCAAGGATTGTCTTTTTCATTGTCGTGCTCCAAAAAGTTTTCGATGTCTTCTTCAAAACGTGAATTACAGCGAGAGTTACGCCGCAAGTAGAAACGACGGATTTCGATATTTTCTATCGATTGTTTGGATTCAGAACAGTTGTGTCTTTTGGATAGGTAGGAAAAATTAGTTTCTGGTTTTTTGCTGTTTTTCAGCGTCAAATGAAGCGTTTTGAGATTTTAGAATTTTCTTGGATCAGTTCAGTGTTTTTTCGTGTGTTTAGGTAAATAACTAGGAATCGCACAGCTCAGCGACGCCTATACCGGTGGGTGTTAGTGCGCCACGTCGATAGGCATAAAAAACCCCGCGGTCGCGGGATTTGGTATTCGGTAGCTGTGCTAGTGACGCTGCCAGCTAGGTTTAGGCGAGCTTGCCGTGGCAGGCTTTGTACTTTTTGCCTGAGCCACAAGGACAGGGTTCGTTACGGCCCACTTTTGGCGTGTCGCGCACTACGGTGCCCGGGGTCTGCTCTGGTTGCTCTGCGGGCTGCTCGCCATCTTCGGTCATGCCGGATGCGTTGGCGTGCTGAAACTCCATCGCTTGGCGCATTGCGGCTTCACGACGCTGACGCTCCATCTCTTCAACATCTTCCGGCTGACGCACCTGAACGTGGCTCAGAATTTTAACGACTTCGCGTTTGATGTTATCGAGCAACGCGGTGAAGAGTTCGAACGACTCGCGCTTGTACTCCTGTTTCGGGTTCTTCTGCGCGTAACCACGCAGGTGAATACCTGCACGCAGTAGATCCATTGTCTGTAGGTGCTCTTTCCAGAGGTTATCCAGAACCTGCAGCATCACCTGCTTCTCGAAGGCGCGCATGCCCTCGGTACCAACCTGCTCCTCTTTCGCCTTGTAGGCTTCGAGTAACGTATTGAGAATACGCTCGCGCAGTGTCTCTTCGTAGAGCGACTCATCCTCATCGAGCCACTGCTGAATTGGCATCTCCACGTTGAATTCACGTTTAACGGACTCTTCAAGGCCGGCAATATCCCACTGTTCAGCCAGAGACTGAGGTGGAATGTGTTCGCTGATGACATCGCCTACCACTTCAGCACGCACGGCTTCGATGGTTTCAGAGATATCGTCAGAGGCCATCAGCTCGTTACGCTGGCCGTAGACAACGGTACGCTGATCGTTAGCGACATCATCGTATTCAAGCAGCTGCTTACGGATATCGAAGTTGCGGCCCTCAACCTTACGTTGCGCCTTCTCGATGGCGTTAGAGACCATCTTGTGCTCAATCGCTTCACCCTTCTCCATACCCAGCGCTTTCATCATATTGCGCACACGGTCAGAGGCGAAGATACGCATGAGATCATCTTCAAGCGATAGGAAGAAGCGTGATGAACCGGGGTCACCCTGACGACCGGCACGGCCACGCAGCTGGTTGTCGATACGGCGTGATTCGTGACGCTCGGTACCGATAATATGCAGACCGCCCGCTTCCAGCACGGCAGCGTGACGCTTGCGCCAATCCTCTCTTGCGGCCTCTTTTTGTTCTTC
>JABXHP010000049.1 GCA_013373575.1 Oceanospirillaceae bacterium
AGCCACTCCCAGCGATGGCCGTCTCAAGCGCCAGCAGTCCATTACCAAACTGCAGTAGCTTGAATTGAGCTAGATCCTCGCGTTGCACAATATTGAACCAGCGCTGCCAGCCGCACAGTGGCTCAAAACGCTCTAACGTACGGTCACACAACAGCGGCAGCGCAGGATCGAGCAGCGCTTCAGATTCGGCGTTAGCTAGCGCTGAAGCCGCCATAGGCACTAGGTCTAGACGCATTAGACATTCAGGTTCAACATCTTCATAGTCGCCGTAGCCGAGCCTTACCGAGACATCAATCCCTGCCCGTTTTAGTTGCGAAACGCCAAAGCCGCAATCAGGTTTAGGGTCGACCGAGTGCAAGCTCGCCTGTAAACGCACCTCCGCTTCGGGGTAGCGAGTGTAGAATCGGTGTAGACGAGGCACGATCCACTTCGTAGCAAACAGCGGCTCAGCACAGACGGTTATAACATTGCGCTCATCGGCGTAGAGTCTGATCTTCTCCACGGCATCAGCGATAACCTGAAACCCCTCATGCAGTTCGGGCAGAGCAGCTCGCGCCGCAGGCGTCAGGCTCACCCGGCGATGGTGCCTCACGAAGAGCTCCACCCCAAGGTACTCCTCTAAAGCTTTCACCTGATGACTAATAGCTGCTGGCGTCACATTTAGCTCTTTCGCAGCCAGCGCAAAGCTCTTCGTTCGTGCGGCAACCTCAAAATATGAGAGGGCTATTAGCGGAGGTAGTCGTGACATGTAGTAACTCAATCGGAAGCCGTTAAATGGAATCAGCTAAGAGGCTACAGAGCCCATCACCGACAGCGCCACTATACCAAAATAGCGGCGCAGACGGAGGAGTTAGCGATCTTGATTTAACTGGCAGCAGCGACGGCAGCGGCGCTGTTGAGACGTTGACGCAGGAGGAACTTCTGAATTTTCCCAGTTGAGGTTGTCGGCAGTGATTCAAAAATGATCTTTTTCGGCGCCTTAAAACGGCTCATATTCTCTCGGCAGTAATCGATCATCTGCTGTTCGCTGAGCTCGGCCCCTGCTCGAAGCTGAACGAATGCAGCTGGCACCTCGCCCCACTTCTCATCCGCCAGAGGCACAACTGCGGCGAGCTCCACGTCCGGGTGACGCTGAATAACATCCTCAACTTCCAGTGAGGATATGTTCTCACCGCCCGAGATAATCACATCTTTGGAGCGGTCTGAGATCTTCAGATAGCCATCTGCATGAACAACAGCAAGATCGCCCGTATGGAACCAGCCACCCTCAAAGGCTTCGGCGGTAGCCGACTCATTACGCAGGTAACCCTTCATCACAATATTACCGCGGAACATGATTTCGCCAACCGTTTTACCGTCAGCAGGGACCGGCTGCATCGTCTCTGGATCGAGTACTGCGACCTCCTCCTGCGTCGGATAGGCGACTCCTTGGCGACCATTCAAGGCGACTCGCTCTTCCAGAGAGCAGCTCGCCCACTCTGGCTGCTTAACACAGACGGTTGCCGGGCCATAGGTCTCGGTAAGCCCGTAGACATGCGTTAACTCAATACCCAGGCGCTCAACCTTCTCTAGAACTGCCGCTGGAGGCGCGGCACCTGCGATGAGTCCCGAGATGCTGTGAGCAAATTGAATGCCACTCTGCAACGCTTTGTCCGCAATCATTGAGTGTACGATTGGCGCTCCGCAGTAGTGCGAAACCCGATGTGTTTGAATCAGTTGTATAATGAGCTCCGGGTCGACCTTGCGTAGGCAGACACTGGTCCCACCGACAGCCGCAAGTGTCCAGGGGAAGCACCAACCGTTGCAGTGAAACATCGGCAGCGTCCAGAGGTAGACCACGGGACCCGCTAACTCCCAAGAGAGCACATTACTCACGGCGTTAAGGTAGGCACCGCGGTGGTGGGTTACCACCCCTTTGGGGTTACCCGTAGTGCCCGAGGTGTAGCCCAATGCGATGGCATCCCACTCATCTCTGGGCGGCACGCACTCTGTGAGCTGCGTCACCTGCTGCAGTAGCTGCTCGTAGTCGAGTTCACCAATAAACTGCTCACCCTGCTGGGTAGCGTCGCTGACGTTGATAACGATCGGGCGCTCCCCATCCATACGCTCAAGTGCCGCAGTTACCGTCGTGTAGTACTCGGGATCAACCAACAGCAGCTTCGAGCGACTATGGCTTAGGATAAAAGCGACCGCCTCAGCATCAAGACGCACATTGATCGCATTGATAACCGCACCAGCCATGGGAATACCAAAATGCGCTTCACACATCGCAGGGACGTTGGGCAGCATTACAGCCACCGCATCTCCACGGCCGATACCGAAGTCTTTGAGCACAGAGGCTAGCCGGCAGCTACGCTCGTGCAGATCGGCCCAACTGTAACTCTGTTGAGCGTAGATTACCGCTGTGCGAGCCGGGTAAACCTTCGCGGCACGCTTTAAGAAACTCACTGGCGAGAGAGCGACCGAGTTGGCCTCATTCTTCTCTAGCGCCTCATTAAATTGGCAGAGCTCACTCATATTCTGTTCCTTGGTCTGCTATAGCAGCAGCGAGATGAAATAAAACGGGTTAGCGACCTGGCTGCTGCCAGACGGGCTTACGTTTCTGCAGGAAAGCGTCTATACCCTCCCCAGCATCGGCACTCATCATGTTCTCGGCCATCACCTTACCCGCAAAGCTATAGGCATCAGCGAGCGTCATTTGGCGCTGTGGGTGGAACATCGACTTACCATAACGAACCGCGGTAGGGCTTTTGCTCAGAATAGTCGCGACCTTCGATTCAACCGCTGCATCCAGCTCATCGGCCTCTACGACCTGACTGATCAGTCCCCACTCAACAGCAGTCTGTGCATCAATAATGTCACCAGTAACGAGCATATCAAAGGCGCGTTTAGCTGAGATGCTGCGCGAGAGTGCGACAGCAGGCGTGGAACAGAAGAGACCGACGTTGATGCCGGAAACCGCAAAACGTGAACTACTGCTGGCAATCGCCAAATCACAGCTAGCCACCAACTGACAGCCCGCTGCTGCTGCAATACCATC
This sequence comes from Oceanospirillaceae bacterium, assembly GCA_013373575.1. Classification (GTDB taxonomy): domain Bacteria; phylum Pseudomonadota; class Gammaproteobacteria; order Pseudomonadales; family Balneatricaceae; genus Marinobacterium_E. The sequence goes on from JABXHP010000049.1 coordinate 3,041, forward strand.
CACTTTAGCAATTACCGGAACGGGCAGCGAAACGATGCTCTGCATCATAGTGCCGCAGCGTTCAAACAGCGCCTCGTAGTACTCTTGCTCAGGATTGTCGCGCATCTGCTGCAGGTCGTGACCGGCACAGAACCCCCGCCCCTGACCACTAATTACTACACAGCGCACAGATGGATCCTGGCGGATATCATCTAACTGCTGTTGTAACGCCTCAAGCACTGCCTCAGATAAAGTGTTTAGCTTATCGGGGCGATTGAGTGTCAGATAGACCGCTCCACCCTTATCTTCACGCAATACCACCTCATTGCTGTTTGCTGCTGTAGTCATGCCTTCGCTCCTGTTTAAACGATTAACGCGGATTGATATCGACAGTCGCAATAAGCGAGTTGCGGATAAAGCAGTTTTTGTGCGCCATATGATGAATGCGATCGAGAGTCGCGGCATCGGGTTGCTTCTCACCACTGAAGACCACCTTAGGTGCGAGCTCGATGCGAGTTACCGCCATACCCTTCTCATGCTTCTCAAGGTAGCCTTTTGGGATGTCATCGTAGGACTCAACGCAGAAACCCTGATGATCAGCGATCGCAAGAAAGAAGAGCATGTGGCAGCTTGCCAACGCACTCACCAGCATCTGCTCAGGGTCAGCACAGTGCCCCTCGCCTTTGAAGTCCAACGACGCTGAGACATCCACTGTCTGACCACCGTTGAGGGTCACTTTGTGGTTACGGCAGTAAGTGTCAGCTTCGATGTTATGGGGCGCTCGGCTCCAGCTAAGTTCAGATTGGTGTACAGACATTGTGCTAATCCTAGAGTTCATTGATATAGCGAGACTCTAGCAAAGCACTCCGCGAAGGGTAAACTGATCCTTTCTAAGCACATAGTTAACGATTGCTAAGCCAAAAAACATCAACCACTAATCCAAACACACCCAATAGCTTCAGACTTTGCGGCAAATCAAGGCAGTTATGCGAAAACAGACTAAGATTACCTTTCCTAATCGAATTGGTTAGCACTTATCGTTTTACGCCTACTGGGTGTTAAGGCACTCTCGAACCTAATAAAGCGTAGAATCTGAGTATCAGACAAATTGGAGCCATAGCTTTGAAAACTATCAGTGTGGAATACGCCATAATCGGCGCAGGTACAGCCGGCCTCGGCGCTTACTCAGTCATCAGCCGCCAGACCTCTAGTGTCGTTATGGTTCAGGATGGCCCCTATGGCACCACGTGTGCGCGCGTTGGCTGTATGCCCAGCAAGCTACTTATTACAGCAGCAGAGCATGCCCACGCAGCGACAACCAGTGACTTCTTTGGCATCAAGACTGAGGTTCAGGTTGACGGGCCCGCAGTACTCAAACGTCTGCGCCGCGAGCGCGATGAGCGATTCGTCGGGCGCAACCTCAGCTATGTCGCGAAAATCCCAGCCGAACACAAGGTCGAGGGCCGAGCGAAGTTCATTGCACCTGGGAAGCTTTTAGTCGATGAACACACAGAGATACACGCAGAGAAAGTGATTATTGCGGTAGGCTCACGGCCGACCATTGATCCTATATTTGACCCTATCAGTGATCAGTTACTGACGAGTGACACAGTGTTCGAAATTGAGGACCTACCGGAATCTATCGCCGTCATCGGCTTGGGGGTCATCGCACTCGAATTAGGCCAAGCCCTGCACCGCCTCGGTGTCAAAACAACATTTTTTGGACGCTCTGGCAGGGTTGCAAGCCTCACCCATCCGGATATGCAACGCGAAGCGCTGGAGACTCTTAGTGATGAGCTCGAGATCCATCCGCGGGGCAAAGTGCTTCGCAGTTGGAACGATAATGGCGCCTGGATTGAGTATCAAACCGATTCAGGCGAGACCTTTACACGCTGTTTCGAGCGTGTTCTGGTAGCTACCGGGCGGACAAATAACGTCGATAGACTGGATCTCCAAGCGGCCGGACTAAGCGAAAGCACGGCGGCACATCCGAGTTTTGACAGCAACCTACTGAACTTTCCGCAGGCGCCCGTATTTATTGCGGGTGACGCCAGCGAAACACTTACAGTATGGCACCAAGCCTTTGATGAGGGCCGCGCCGCTGCTAACAATGCGCTTAGCTACCCGCAAATGAAACAGGTAGAACCACGTACCTCGCTGAGTATCTTTTTCACAGACCCGCAGATCGCGCTAGTTGGGCAGAGTTACGCGCAACTCAAAGAGAAGAGTATCATCGTTGCGGAGTCCGGTTTCGATAGCCCACGTCACTGGGTCTGGAATAAACCCAAAGGTCGTCTGCAGGTTTACCTAGACCAGACGAGCGGAAAAATCCTAGGGGCAGAGCTCCTCGGTTATCAAGCCGAGCATCTGGCTCACACGCTCGCATTAGCTATCACTCATGAGATGACGGCTGAACAGGTTCTGCAGATGCCTATCTACCATCCCACCGCGGAGGAGCTCCTGCGGGATGTACTCCTGAGCGGTGAGAAGCAGCGCCGCAAAAAGGCTAGTTCTCGTCCTGCCGCTTAAGCTCCATCAACTGCGATAGACTCAATGAGGACGATTTAATCTGGCGAGTAACTACGTAGATGAAGTAACGGTCTATACCGATCTCTTCATCAAGTAGTTGCTCAACCAGGCTCTGAAAATATGAGAGGCTTGGCGTCATCAGCTTCATGACGTAATCCACGCCGCCGCCTGTAGAGCTGCACTCCACAATCTCATCGATGCTCATAATGCGTTTTTCGAAGCGCTCGAAGTCAGCCTTCTTATGAGAATCTAGCGAGACAGTCATGTAGACGCGCGTGAAGTCGACCACCCGGTCGAGCCGAATATCCCCGCGATATCCCAAAATGAGGCCAGCGTTCTTGAGCTTGGTAAGACGCAACCAACAGGGGGTTGGTGAGAGATTAACCAACTCTGCCAATCGCCCTTTGGATAACTGACCGTGCTGCTGAATGGCACTCAAAATACGGATATCAATCGCATCCAGGGGTATTCTTTTCATTAGGTTAAAACCACTTTCAGGGCGACGAGTAAAACGCGATTCTATGCGCGATCGTTTTGGGGTTCAATCAGTAAAGATTGCGCATGCCCGGCAACCCTGCGGAAACAAAAAAGGAGAGCATTGGGCTCTCCTGCAGTGGTGTTCAGCCAAGCTGCCTGTGTAAACGCCTAGACAGAAAGTTCCAAGGGTTCAGGCAGACTGTGCGCTCGATAGCAGGCTGTCACTGTATTGGCGAGCAAGCAAGCGATCGTCATCGGCCCGACACCACCCGGTACCGGGGTGATTGCACCAGCCTTAGCGGATGCGGAGTCAAAATCCACATCGCCAACCAGACGGGTACCACCTTCAGCGCTTTCGATACGGTTAATACCCACATCAATCACGGTTGCACCCGGCTTTAACCAGTCGCCCGACACAAACAATGGCTTACCCACTGCTGCTACTACGATATCCGCATCACTGAGCAGCTGTTGTAGATTGGTCGTGCGTGAGTGCGCAACCGTAACCGTACAGCTCTCGCGTAGAAGGAGCTGAGCCATGGGCTTGCCAACAATATTAGAGCGACCTATTACGACGGCGTTGAGGCCACTGAGGTCACCATAACGCTGACGTAGCATCATCAGACACCCCAGCGGTGTGCAAGGAACCATCGCCTTCTGCCCAGTGGACAACATGCCAGCATTCGAGATGTGAAAGCCATCCACATCCTTAGCCGGAGAGATGGCGTTAATAACCGCTGACTCATCAATTCCCTTCGGCAGCGGCAACTGCACTAAAATTCCGTGAACTGAAGCGTCGGCATTGAGCTGCTCGATTAAACCTAAGAGTTCGTTTTGTGAAGTCGTGGCTGGCAAACGATGTTCGAAGGAGTTCATTCCCGCTGCGACTGTCTGTTGCCCTTTAGACCGCACATAGACCTGCGAAGCGGGGTCATCACCCACCAAGACCACAGCAAGCCCAGGGGTTACTCCAATTGAGCTAACCAGCTCCGCAACATAGCAAGCGACACTCTCGCGAATGCGTGACGCAAAACTTTTCCCATCAATAACATCTGCTGCCATGGTTTTCTCCAACCGGGCTAAATTAATTCGAGCGCGCTGGACGTCCCGCCGAACCGGCGTTCTGGGTCACCCAGTGTGCGTTTGCTGTGATACCGCCCAAGGGGAAGAAGTGAACCTGTTCGATCCCAAAATTGGGGTGCTTCTTCTTATGCGCCGCCAACTCCACTAGCAGCTCAGTAGGCTCGTAAGGTAAAAGCAGCTTGGTTACGTCTTTTGCGCGACGCTGCAGCACACGCATGCTCGGCCCCACACCACACGAGAGTGCATATTTCATAAGGGTTTGCAGTTTTGCTGGCCCTGCAACACCAATATGAATAGGCAGGTCGATACCTTCGCTAGCCAGCCGATCAGCCCAAGCGATAACAGGGGCAGACTCAAAACAGAACTGCGTTGCAATGGCAACCTTAGCGTCGGTGCGCTCAGAAAAGGCGCGCTTCCACTTAAGCGCTTGCATCACCATGCGGTCGGAACCGTCGGGGTCGATATCACGGTTACCCTCAGGGTGACCTGCAACGTGCAACCGGCTGAAGCCATCAAAGAGACCACTCTCCATTAGCTCCATAGAGTGCGCAAACTCACCAATAGGCTCATTTAAGCCTCCACCCAACAGCAGGGCTTGCTTGACGCCAGCTTCGCCTTGGTAGCGGTTTATCCAGTCGGCCAGTTGCCTTTTGCTCTCAATTAAACGTGCCGGAAAATGGGGCATTACATCGAAGCCCTCATCCGCGAGGCGTCGAGCAGTGGCGACCATATCCTCTATCGGCGTGCCATCGATGTGAGCAATGTAGACGCGCGTACCCTCAGGCAGCACCTCTCTAAAAGAGCCCACCTTCTGAGCAGTTTTGGGCATCACCTCAATAGAGTAGCCCTGCAGAAATTGCTCGAGCAATTTCGCATCTTTGCGTCCAATACTGGACCTGCGCAGAAAACTAAAGAGTCCAAGCAGTCCCTGTTTACTCGCCGAGTATCGGCTTGATTCTGGGGATAATTTCGTGATTAGTGAGCGGGTCATAGTCACTATCCTATTGGCCGAGACGACCTTGGTTTCCAGCCTTCGACGGCACCCACTCGGTGAGCGCCGCCGACCAAAGCAGCTAATTACGCCGCAGCAATGCTCTTATTTGGATCGTAGAACGGCTTGTCAACCACAGTTGCGCGCGCCTTACCGCCTGGCATATCGACATCCAACTTGAGACCGAGGTTAACAGCATCGGCATCGACCATCGCCAGCGCGATGTTCTGCTCTAGACGTGGGGAGTAGACCGCCGAAGTTACCTTGCCAACAACAACGCCATCTTTCTCAACTGCCCAAAAACGGGTGTTTGGTCCAGTTAGAGCAGGCGCATCGATAACCAAACCGATCTGCTTACGTTTCACACCCTCAGCCTGGATACGCTGCAACGCCGCTTTACCGATGAAGTCAGCCTCCATATCCAGGTTTACCAGACGGTCAAGACCAAGCTCGTATGGGTTAGTGTTGATATCCATGTCAGCATGGTAAGAGAGCATGCCACCCTCAATGCGACGGATTGAAGAGGTGTGGCCAGGCTTCAGACCGAAAGGCTGACCCGCTGCCATGATTTTCTCCCACAGCTCATCACCGCGTGAGCCATCCTGCAGGTAGAGCTCGTAGCCCAGCTCGCTTGACCAGCCAGTACGTGAAATGATCAGTTTGATACCGTCAAGGTCATACTCGCGCAGCCAGTAGTAGCGTAGGTCAGCGATGCTGTCACCGAAAAGCGCCTTCATGATCTCACCAGACTTAGGCCCCTGCAGCTGCAGTGGAGAGACATCAGGTTCGCAAATATGCACGTCCATGCCAGAGTTGATCGCCACACCCTTAGCCCAGAGCAGAATGTCGCTGTCTGCCAGCGAGATCCAGAACTTGTTCTCTGCCAGACGCAGCAAGATAGGGTCGTTAAGAATGCCGCCCTCGGCAGTAGTGATCAGAATGTATTTACACTGACCTACCGCCATTTTAGAGAGGTCACGCGGGGTGAGCATCTGGACGAATTTAGCTGCATCAGGGCCAGTGATCTCAACCTGGCGCTCTACCGCCACATCACACAGAATGGCGTCGTTTACCAGATTCCAGAAGTTCTGCTCTGGGCTACCGAAGTCACGTGGAATGTACATGTGGTTGTAGACAGAGAAGCCTGTCGCACCCCAACGCACAGTGGCGTCGAAGTAAGGTGATTTGCGGATCTGTGTGCCGAAACCGAATTCTTGTTTTTGTTGCATGCTCATATCATCGCTCTCTTGTGTTGGGGTCTGCCGTGGAACGATTTTTCAGACCTATTTCTGATAAAGAATCGCCCAAGGAACATGGTCGAATATTAGGCGCTTGCAATGCGAAAAGAGGCCTAAAGAGAGTGGTTTCTAAGCTCTGTTCGGTCTTATTTTTTGAGACTAGTAGACTGTTTGGACTAGCCCATTAAAGTGCTTTTTATACGCCCAAAAAAAACGGACCCTAAATCTCCTTGGGTCCGCAAAAAGGGAGTTAAAACGCTGTCTGTCGAGTTTTTAGTGGCCTGGGAAAACCACGGTCTTAGTGCCGTTAAGGAAGCAGCGACGCTCTACGTGCAGCTTTATCGCCTTCGCCAGGGTCAGGCGCTCAGTATCACGCCCCTTCGCCACCAGTCGGTCCGGCGTATAAGTATGATCGACCGGTTCAACACCCTGCGTAATGATCGGGCCCTCATCTAGGTCTTTGCTGACATAGTGCGCGGTTGCACCGACCAACTTCACCCCTTTGTCGTAGGCTTGATGGTAAGGCTTTGCGCCTTTAAACCCGGGCAGTAATGAGTGGTGAATGTTGATAGCACGACCATGCAGCTTGCGGCACATATCATCTGACAATACCTGCATGTAGCGCGCCAGAACGACCAGATCAGCGTCGACATCCTGGATAATCTGCCACATCTGCGCTTCCTGCTCCGCCTTGGTATCTGCCGTAATGGGCAGGTGGTAGTAAGGGATATCGTACCAATCCGCCAGACGCTTCAGATCAGGGTGATTCGAGATAATGGCGGGGATCTCGATGTTCAGTGCACCGGTGCTCTGACGGTGCAAGATATCTTGCAGGCAATGGTCATATTTCGAAACCAGCAGCACCACGCGCTCTGGCGTTGCGAGGTCACGCAGGTCCCACTGGGCGTCAAAGGCAACTGCTCGTTCGGCAAACTCATCACTCAAAGGTGTCTGATCAAATTCGCCAGTGCCGATAAAACGAAACTCGACGCGGAAGAAGAAGCGGCCGATATCATCATCATCAAACGTATGTATCTCATAGGCGTAACACTGGTGCTTGTACAGACAACTGATAATCAGTTCAAGCACGCCCAGCTTGCTTGCCGAGCTACCCGTGAGCGTGTAAGCGTTAAGCGCAATATCAGTCTTTGCAATTGCGCTAGCAGGAGCAGGTGCGTTCATTTACTTGAGTCCTTGGTTAACAGCGACCGACAGGTGCTGTTTGGTGCTGTTCTAGTGTTATTTGAATTAGGTGATGGCCAGCAGCACGCTGAACGAGGCTGCGACTCACCACTGCGCAGATAATATAAATATCCCCGTATCCAGAAGGGCTAAACAACTAGTCCCAAGTAGCAAGATTCAGACTTATTTTCACTTTGCATTAGTCTGTTTGGTCTAGCGCCGATTGAGAGCGCCCCAGCGCACCTGTATCCTTGGCCGCTTTCTTGGCGAATATAAATTGTGGAGTGACTATTGATGAGCACAGCAGAGATTCACATTTACGGGCTGGCTGAGAGCCGTTGCGATACGATGAAAAAAGCGGGCAACTGGTTGCGCCAGCAGAACATCGACTTCCAGCTGCACGATTTCAAAAAAGAGCCCCCAACCGAAGCGCAGATAAGCGCCTGGGTAGCACAAGCAGGCTGGGAGCAGTTGCTAAATCGCCGCGGTACAACCTGGCGCAAACTGGATGATGCCGTTAAGGAATCAATCGATGAGCCCTCAGCTATTGCACTGATGTTGGAGAATCCAAGCATCATTAAACGGCCCGTACTCAGCGCCAACCAGCAACTTGAGGTGGGCTTTAAAGCAGAGCGTTACGCTGAGCTGCTAGGTTAACTTGCGCTGGCATTGAAGTGAGAAAAAGGCGGTTTCAACCTGCCAAAGTTGGTACAATTACGCGCCATATTATCTCCTGCGATGCTTTCAGGCTTAGGACTGGGCGGCGCAAACACGAATATAGCTATCGATAGGGTTAAGAGGATCTTATGACCAATTTCGCACTCGGCCTAGGTGTAGGCACAAAATCGGCCGCTGGCGACCTGCTAGAGGTCTACTACAACGCTCCCATTCTAAACGCTGATGCCAAACTGGTTGAAGCCGTTGCTGGTGCCGTTGGCTACACCGGCGGTAACGCCAGCATCGAAATTGATGCAGCACAGCTCAAAGCACTAGAGGCCGCTTTCCTGAGTGTTGGCGCTGAAGATCAGGCTGAAATCACTGAAGTGCTCGAAGGCACCTCACAACCTCTAGTTATCTGCATTCTTGAGACTGATGAGGCACCAACAACAACCGCAGAGGTCTACCTCAAGCTGAGCCTGATCTCGCACCGCCTGGTTAAGCCACACGGCCAGAACCTGACCGGCATCTTTGGTCTGCTACCCAATGTAGCCTGGACCAACGAAGGCGCTATTGCGCTGGATGAGCTACCCGGACGCCAGCTCGCAGCACGCGCGCAGGGCCGCATCCTACAGGTGACTTCGGTTGATAAATTCCCGCAGATGACCAACTACGTTGTACCTGCGGGTATCCGCGTGGGTGACGCTTCACGTATCCGTCTGGGTGCGCACGTGGGCGAAGGTACTACTGTAATGCACGAAGGCTTCATCAACTTCAACGCGGGTACTCTGGGCGTGAGCATGGTTGAGGGTCGTATCTCTGCAGGTGTTGTAGTGGGTAACGGTTCAGACCTCGGCGGTGGCTGTTCTACGATGGGCACACTCTCTGGTGGTAACAACGTAAT
>JABXHP010000131.1 GCA_013373575.1 Oceanospirillaceae bacterium
CACTGATATGAAAGAGAAGCCAAAAGGTGATTGGAGCGCTAATGAAGCGACTGATTTTGCTAAGCACTGTTTGTTGAAGTAATCAAAGGTTGCCATTGCAGGTAGCTTATCAGGGGGCTGGTCATCGGTAGCTTCTAACGGTGAGCTATTCACAGGTAGCTTTTCGAGGTGGTTTTTCAGAGCTCGCCTAGCGGGCGCTGCACCGTTCAGATGGTCTTTCCAAAACGGTGCACTAGCTTAAAATACTCTCCTCTTCGCAGGGTTTTTTCTCTAATTTGATCAGAAAATGTTCAGTTGCCAGCCGGTCTCCCCATTGCTGAGCTGTATAGATGAGTTTTTTGAGTGCATAAATGTCTTATTCTTCGCAGTTTAATGTTCAAAATTGAAGCGCGGGCTGAGGATATGCACGAACATGGTGCATAATAAAATAGACTTATAGGTTATCAAAGGAAGTTTTTTTGTAGAGTTATAAATATTTACTCTATTTTAAGCTATTGATAATATTAGAAAAAAATTTGATTTTAAGATTGTTTTCATTTCTTGGCACACCCAGTGCAATAGGTTTCTCATCGGATAAATTCACACAATAGGAGTTACTTACCGATGATCAAACCTACTATGCTGAAAGCTACAACTCTGGCACTCACTGTGTCTGTAACCAACATGGCAATCGCTGCGGACACTATCAAAGTTGGTGTGCTGCACTCTCTGTCTGGCACCATGGCGATCTCTGAAACCACGCTTAAAGACACCATGCTGATGTTGATTGAGGAGCAGAACAAGAAAGGTGGTCTGCTGGGTAAGCAGCTGGAGCCCGTTGTGGTTGACCCTGCATCTAACTGGCCGCTGTTTGCGGAGAAGGCACGCGAGCTGGTCGAGAAAGAGGGTGTCGACGCGATGTTCGGTTGCTGGACCTCAGTATCACGTAAGTCGGTACTGCCAGTCATTGAAGAGCTCAACTCTGTTCTGTTCTACCCAGTACAGTACGAAGGCGAAGAGTCCTCTAAAAACGTCTTCTACACAGGTGCTGCGCCAAACCAGCAGGCAATCCCAGCTGTAGAGTATCTGATGGACCAGGGTGTAGAGCGCTGGGTGCTTGCGGGTACCGACTATGTTTACCCACGCACGACCAACAAGATTCTTGAGTCTTACCTCAAGGATGCGGGCGTTGCTGAAGCCGACATCATGATCAACTACACCCCATTCGGTCATTCTGACTGGCAGTCTATCGTTGCCGACATCAAAAAGTTTGGTGCTGCGGGCAAGAAAACCGCCGTTGTCTCTACCATCAACGGTGATGCGAACGTGCCGTTCTACAAAGAGCTCGGCTCTCAGGGTGTAAGTGCCGAAGATATTCCAGTTATTGCTTTTTCTGTCGGTGAAGAGGAACTCTCCGGTATGGATACCGCTCCGCTTGTGGGTCACCTGGCCGCATGGAACTACTTTATGAGTGTGGATAGCGAAGAGAACGATGCGTTCATTCAGAAATGGCACGACTACATCGGCAATGAAGATCGTGTAACCAACGATCCAATGGAAGCGCACTACGTCGGTTTCAACATGTGGGTTGAGGCGGTTGAGAAAGCGGGTACTACCGACCCAGAAGCGGTTCAGGATGCAATTATAGGAGTCTCTGTGCCAAACCTGACGGGCGGCCTATCGACCATGATGCCTAACCATCACATCTCCAAGCCTGTTCTGATCGGTGAGATTCAGGATGACGGCCAGTTTGAAGTTGTTTCCCAAACTACAGGTCTGGTTGTTGGCGATGCCTGGTCTGACTTCCTGCCAGGTTCTAAAGATCTAATCGCTGACTGGCGCAAGCCCCTGGCATGCGGTAACTACAACGTAGTTACAGCTAAGTGTTCAGGTCAGAACCTCTAAGCGCTACAACTACTAGGTTCCATTCGAGCGCCCGTTACTCGGGCGCTCATTCTCCCCCCGGAACAGAGAATATGTAATAAGGAAGTTTCCCATGCGCGGAATCTACACCTCTCTTGTTAAATACTTCAGCCTAATGCTTCTAATGCTCGCCTCACTTTCGGCCGCGGCAGGAACTGCACAGTTTGAGGCCTATGAGGCTCAACTTGCGAAAGCGAAGTTTGATGAAAAAGCCGAAATACTCCAGAGTTGGATGAGTGAAGATCGCGCCGAGGCGCTGACACTTATTCAACTTATGCTCGATTCGCAGCTCTACTACCAGAAAAAAGAGCTGCAGCTATACCGTGTTGAAGATGCCTCCAAGGGAGCAAGTGCGGTTCGCCTATCTGATGGCAAAAGCGTAGAGATACAATCTAAACGCGACTTTAAGCGCGTCAGTATCAACAACAGTTTGCGTGGCACTTTTGGTGGCTGGTTGGCGACTGCGGCTCTTACAGATCCCGACCCGAGCGCGCGTCGTGAAGCAGCACTTGAACTGATTGATGCTCCGAGCGCCGCTGTAGTTGCACAGGTGCGAGAGCTTAGCCTAACTGAAGCCGATGAGGGGGTGCGGGGCGCCTTTGATATCGTTTTAGCGGTGGCTGATCTTTACAGTGAAGAGGCGGGTAAGCCGGCCGCTGCAATTGCAACGCTAGCGCAAACCTTGGAACCGGCGGCGCTTGCTGCACTGACGAAGTTTACGGCAAGTGCTACCGATAAAGAGCTGCTTGTGCAGGCCAACAGAGCTATAAAAAAGATTAACGATGAGGCTTCCTTCTACGCAGGTGTAGAGACTGTCTACTTCGGACTAAGCCTAGGCTCTGTTCTGGTGCTGGCGGGTATCGGCTTGGCGATCACCTTTGGCGTCATGGGTGTCATCAACATGGCACACGGTGAATTGATAATGATTGGCGCCTACACCACTTATGTAGTGCAGTTGCTAATGCCTAACTATATAGAGTATTCGCTGTTTGTCGCTATTCCGGCAGCATTTGTTGTGTCCGGATTGGTAGGCATCGCCATTGAACGTGGCGTTATCCGTTTTCTGTACGGTCGACCGCTGGAGACTCTGCTGGCAACCTTTGGTATCTCGCTGGTGCTTCAGCAGGCGGTGCGTTCGATCTTCTCCCCGCTAAATCGCAGCGTTGAGACGCCGAGCTGGATGTCGGGCTCAATCGAGATAAACCCGGTACTTGCGCTCACAGAGAGTCGTCTATACATCATCTTCTTTTGCCTATTTGTCTTCTTTGCACTGTCGCTGATTATGAAGCGTACTCGCTTAGGTTTGCAGGTGCGAGCCGTCTCGCAAAATCGGGCAATGGCACGAGCTATGGGCGTGCGCTCAGAGTGGGTTGATGCCATGACCTTTGGTTTGGGCTCGGGTGTTGCAGGTGTTGCCGGCGTGGCACTCTCTCAACTGACTAACGTTGGGCCTAACCTGGGTCAGGCTTACATCATTGACTCATTTATGGTGGTGGTCTTTGGTGGTGTCGGTAACCTCTGGGGAACCTTGGTTGCGGGTCTGAGCTTGGGACTTGCCAATAAAGTGATGGAGCCTTGGGCTGGTGCAGTGCTGGCGAAGATTCTAGTGCTTGTATTTATCATTCTGTTTATCCAGAAGCGCCCGCGCGGTCTGTTCCCGCAACGTGGCCGTGCAGCGGAGGGTTAATTGATGTTTCTGCTGAATATTGTTAAGAACGATCGCGGTGGTCGCTGGCTGATATCCGCGCTGGTTGCTCTGATTGTCGCTGTGCCTCTACTCAACTCACTACCTGAGGATTCAGCGTTCTACCTGCCTACTTATTCCATCGCAATTTTGGGTAAGTACTTAACGTTGGCGCTGTTGGCGGTTGCGGTGGATCTGGTGTGGGGCTACCTCGGTATTCTGACTTTGGGCCACGCTGCATTCTTCGCGCTGGGTGGTTACGCCATGGGTATGTACCTAATGCGCCAGATCGGTGATCGCGGTGTTTACGGTAACCCCGAGCTGCCTGACTTTATGGTGTTCCTCAACTGGCAGGAGCTGCCCTGGTTTTGGCAGGGGTTCGACAACTTCGCGTTCGCCATACTGATGGTGGCGCTGGTACCGGGTGTTCTCGCTTTCATTTTCGGTGCTTTGGCTTTTCGCTCGCGTGTATCGGGTGTCTACCTATCAATTATTACCCAGGCGCTAACCTTCGCTCTGATGCTCGCCTTCTACCGCAATGAGATGGGCTTTGGTGGCAATAATGGTTTGACTGACTTTAAAGATATCCTCGGTTTCAGCCTCTCGTCTGATGTAACCAAGGTGGGTCTCTTTATCGCCTCCGCGGTTGCGCTGATTATCGGCTATCTCATTAGCAGGGCAGTGACTGAGAGTCGGGCAGGCCGCGCCTGTGTTGCCGTGCGCGATGCCGAATCTCGTGCCCGTTTCATGGGCTACCGCGTAGAGAACATTAAGCTCTGGATCTTTACGCTCTCAGCCATGATTGCGGGCGTCGCTGGTGCGCTCTACGTACCACAAGTGGGCATCATAAACCCGAACGAGTTTTCACCGCTTAATTCAATCGAGGTGGTGGTTTGGGTTGCAGTGGGTGGACGTGCATCGCTCTATGGGGCGGTTATTGGTGCGCTGCTGATCAACTACGCCAAATCCTACTTTACGGTGGAGCTGCCCGATGTCTGGCTGTTCGCGCTGGGCGGGTTGTTCGTATTGGTGACACTCTTCCTACCCAAAGGGGTGACAGGTCTGATGGCTAAGCGAGGTGTTGCAGCATGACTATGGGTTTTAACTTGAAAGAGTTTGCTCAGCGTGACCAGGTGTTCAGCTTTATGCAGCCGCAATACAGCGACAAGCTCAATGTGGATAAGCAGATTCTGCTCTACCTTGAGGGGCTTTCGGTCAGTTTTGATGGTTTTAAAGCGATCAACAGCCTTGATCTCTATATCCGCGATGGCGAGCTGCGCTGCATTATCGGCCCCAATGGGGCGGGCAAGACGACGATGATGGATATCATCACGGGTAAGACCAAGCCCGATACCGGGCGCGCCTTCTTTGGTCAGACGATTGATCTATTGAAGCTCGATGAGCCGTCTATTGCTGAGGCTGGCATCGGTCGTAAGTTTCAGAAGCCCACGGTATTTGAGCAACTTTCAGTATTCGCCAACCTCGAGTTGGCAATGGCGCAATCGCGCGATTTCGTCTCGCTGTTGCGCGCCAAACTTAGCTCCGAGCAAGAGGGACGCATTGCGGGGGTGATGCAGCTTATAGGACTGAGTGAGCAGTTCGCCAAACAGGCGGGATCGCTGTCTCATGGGCAGAAGCAGTGGCTGGAGATCGGTATGTTGTTGATGCAGCAGCCGCGCTTGTTGCTGGTAGATGAGCCCGTAGCGGGCATGACTCATCAGGAGATGGATAAAACTGCCGAGTTGCTGGTTTCACTCGCCGGTAAGCACTCGGTGGTGGTCGTGGAACACGATATGGAGTTCGTGCGCAATCTCTCAGCAGGCGGCCGAACTGTAACGGTGCTGCATCAGGGCAGTGTTTTGGCAGAGGGTACTATGGATCAGGTTCAGTCGGATGACCGTGTGAAACAGGTCTATCTCGGAGAGTAACAATGTTAGAACTAAAATCAGTTAACCAGTATTACGGTGAGAGTCACACACTTTGGGATCTCGACTTCAATGTGGCAGAGGGTGAGTGCTCGGTATTGATGGGGCGTAACGGTGTAGGTAAAACGACACTGCTCGATTGCGTGATGGGTCATAACCCGATTAAAGCGGGGCAGATCCTTTTTCAAGGCGAGGATATCTCGAAGCTCTCAGTGGAGAAGCGCCCCTATGTCGGTATCGGTTATGTGCCGCAGGGGAGACAGATCTTCCCGTTGATGACGGTTGAGGAGAACTTGCAGATAGGTCTGCCGGTGTTACCGCGCGCTAAACGCAAAATCCCCGACTATATTTTTGATCTTTTCCCGGTATTAAAAGAGATGTTAAATCGTCGCGGGGGCGACCTCAGTGGTGGACAACAGCAGCAGTTAGCCATAGCACGAGCACTGGTTGTTGATCCGAAAATGCTTATCCTCGATGAGCCGACAGAGGGCATTCAGCCCAACATTGTGCAGCAGATCGGAGACATCATCCGCAAGCTTAATGAGGAGTTGTGCCTGACCGTCTTGTTGGTGGAGCAGAAGTTACCCTTTGCGCGAAAAGTGGGCGACAGTTTTACGCTGTTGGACCGTGGGCGTAATGTGGCAAGTGGTGCGATGACCTCGCTTGATGATAGTCTGGTGTCAAAGTACTTGACGGTCTGAGGAGGAGATTTGAACGCAATGACCGAGCGCCAAGGTTGGCAGGCAAAGCTTGAACTTGGCTATAAGCGGCGTGGTGACAGAACCCGTTTGGTGCACTCCAA
>JABXHP010000247.1 GCA_013373575.1 Oceanospirillaceae bacterium
GTCAACGTTGGAGGGAGGCCCAGTGTAAGTTCAGGATCGCAGATGGCGACTTTGGGCATAACGTGAGGCGATATAACACCCACCTTACGACCATCATCGAGTATAAGTACGCCAGCGCGACCCACTTCGCTGCCAGTGCCGGCAGTCGTCGGTATCGCAATTACCGGAGCCGTGGCCGCTGTGATTCGCGTGAGACCTCCCTCAATCAAGGCAAACTGGCTCAATGGGCCCTCGTGCGTTGCACAGACTGCCACGCCTTTCGCAAGATCTATGGCTGACCCTCCACCAACGGCGATTAGTCCATCGTAATTACCCGCTTGGTAAAGGTTTGCCGCTTTGCGAACCGTCGCCTCATTTGGGTTTGGTGGGGTTTCATCAAAAATCTGTTCTTCGCTAACGGCACTCAACTGGGCAGTAACCATTTCGATTAGCCCTGCAGATCGCACACCCCTGTCGGTGATTATCAGTGGACGCGTGATACTGAGCGCGTCGCACTCTTGTTGCAGCGCACTGAGGCTGCCGAAGCCAAACTGAACGCGTGTCAGATAGTTGATGAGGTGCAAGGTGAGGCTCCTATGTTTGAGATTCTAGTCGTTGAATCTCTTTATATACCGCATCCGCTTTCTCCGATAGTTTCGAGTAGCCCTCAATGTCGCCGTTGCGCTGCGCTTGCATCGCCTGCTCCAACAGCTGCCCATACTCTTTATTCAGCTGTTTAAGTGGGTCCTTTTTTAGAAAGCCAAACATAGATTGCTCCTCTGAATTGTTAGTCGGTTTACGTACCCAAGCTTCCACTAGTTCTGATTGGCTGAGCAGATAGTGCAGGAAGCGCGGATTAAGCTAAGTTCAACTAGTATTGATGAGCTCACATGCATGGCTAAGATTGGATGGGTCGGATTGCACTTAAGGCGAATAGGCATGCATCTGAGCGGTTGGTAAAGTCACATTTACTGATGTTATATATTGTTGTAATCAACAACAATTAATTGTAGAGTTCAAATCTAATAACAAACTGGGGGCATCATGAGTCACTCACCCTTCGAAACGAATCTCGACCAATGCGCAGCAAACTACGCAGCGCTCACGCCAATCAGCTACCTCGAGCGTTCTGCTTTTGTCTATCCAGATAAGGTGGCAACGGTTAACGGAGATGTGCGTCGCACCTGGAGTGAGACCCTCAAACGATGCCGCCAACTAGCGAGCGCTCTGAATAAAGCTGGGGTGAAGAAAGGTGAGGCGGTATCCATTATCGCTTCTAACTTGCCGGAGCACTTCGAAGCGCATTTTGGTGTGCCGATGGCGGGGGCAATCCTCAACTCAATCAACACACGTCTCGACGCTGCGGCGGTTGCTTTCATTCTGCAGCACGCTGAAGCCAAGGTCTTCTTGGTAGATATAGAGTTTGGTGAGTTGGCTACAGCCGCTTTGGCCTCTATTGAAGATAAGCCTTTGGTCATCGGCATTGATGATGCAAGCTATGAAGATGGTCAAATGATTGGCTCCATGGACTATGAGGCTTTCATCGCTACAGGTGACGAGAGTTACACGGGCGAACCTGTCACTGACGAGTGGAACTCGATCACACTTAACTACACTTCTGGAACAACCGGCGACCCTAAAGGCGTGGTCTACCACCACCGCGGCGCTTACCTCAATGCTGCCAGTAACGCGCTCTCTTGGAGCATGGGTATGCACCCTGTCTACCTCTGGACCCTGCCGATGTTCCACTGTAATGGCTGGTGTTTCCCTTGGACTATTGCAGCACAAGCGGGTGTGAGCGTAAGCCTGCGCCACGTGCGCGCCGATAAGATCTTCGAACTGATCAAGAGCGAGAAGGTCGGATTCTTCTGCGGTGCTCCTATCGTTCTCAACATGCTCAACTCTGCACCTGATGAGATGAAGGCGGGTATCGATCACAAGGTGAGCGTAATGACTGCAGGTGCAGCGCCACCGGCTGCCGTGATTGCGGGTATGGAGAGCCTCGGGTTTGATGTAACTCACGTCTACGGTCTTACTGAAACCTATGGCCCCTGTGCTGTCTGTGCATGGAACAGCGACTGGGATAGTAAGTCCGCAGAAGAGAAATCTGTGCTTAAAGCGCGCCAGGGCGTGCGCGCTCCCATGCTGGAAGATATGGCTGTGCTAGATCCCGAGACTATGGAGCCAGTTCCGCAGGATGGTGAGACGATGGGTGAGATCTTCATGCGTGGCAACCTGGTAATGAAAGGTTATCTGAAGAATCCAACGACAACCGAAAAAGCTTTCCGTGGCGGCTGGTTCGCCTCCGGTGACTTAGCGGTCTGGCACCCAGATGGCTACGTGCAGATCAAGGATCGCTCAAAAGACATCATTATCTCGGGTGGTGAGAATATCTCTTCTATTGAAGTTGAAGGCGTTCTCTATGCACATCCGCACATTCAAGAAGCCGCGGTTGTTGCCAAAAATGATGATAAATGGGGTGAGACACCCTGTGCCTTCGTTACGCTGAAGGAGGGTGCGCCCGAGCTTAGCGAAGCTGAGGTTATCGAGTTCTGTCGTGAGCACATGGCACGCTTTAAAGTGCCGAAGAATGTGGTATTCGGACCCTTGCCGAAGACCTCAACAGGTAAGATTCAGAAATTTATTCTACGTGAGCAGGCTAACGCTCTTTAACAGATTGAAAAGATAGAGCCGGTCTCGGGTGGCTCCAGTGAGGATTAGGTATGAAAGCTATAGTCGCGGTTAAACGCGTTATCGATTACAACGTAAAAGTTCGCGTGAAAGCAGACAACTCCGACGTTGATTTGGCGAATACTAAAATGTCGATAAACCCCTTCTGTGAGATCGCTGTTGAAGAGGCTGTGCGCCTGAAAGAGGCGGGTACTGTGTCTGAGATCGTGGTTGTCTCTGTGGGCCCTAAAGCGGTTCAAGAGCAGATGCGCTACGCCATGGCACTGGGTGCTGATCGCGGTATTCAAGTTGAGACAGAAGCGTCTCCAAGTTCACTGGACGTTGCGCGCCTGCTGGCGAAGATTAACGAAGAGGAGCAGGCTGACCTGTTCATCCTCGGTAAGCAGGCGATTGACTCTGATAACAACCAGACTGGCCAGATGCTGGCAGCACTGCTTGATATCCCGCAGGCAACCTTCGCGTCAGAAGTGAAAATTGCGGATGGCAAAGCGGAAGTTACGCGAGAAGTTGATGGCGGTTTGGTAACGCTTGAGATGGATCTGCCGGCGGTCATCACAACCGACCTGCGCCTAAATGAGCCGCGCTTCGCTGCGCTGCCTAAAATTATGCAAGCTAAGCGTAAGCCACTCGCCGTGAAAACCTTAGAGGAGTTGGGCGTGAGTCTGAGCAACAGCATTGAACTGTTGGCTGTTGAGTCGCCAGCGGAGCGCCAGGCGGGTATTAAGGTCGGTTCTGTTGATGAGCTGCTCGATAAACTGCGTAATGACGCTCAGGTTCTGTAAGGAGAGAGATGATGAAAACCTTGATTATTGCCGAACACGAAAACGGCGCTATCAAAAGCGCAACTCTCTCTGCAGTCACTGCAGCTCAGGCGCTTGGCGCTCCTGTTGATCTTCTAGTCACAGGTAGCGATATCAGCTCAGCTGCAAAGGCTGCAGCACAGGTCGCAGGCGTTGTTAACGTGCTGACTGTAGAGGACGCTGCATTGGCGCATCCGCTGGCTGACCTGATCGCTCCGGTCGCTAAACAGTTAGCTGGTGACTACACACACATCTTGGTCGGTGCCAGCACCTTCGGTAAGGATTTGGCGCCTCGCTTGGCAGCGCTTTGTGGCGTAAACCAGATTTCAGACATTATCGCTGTTGTTGATGCGGATACTTTCAAACGTCCTATCTATGCGGGTAATGCAATTGCGACCGTGAAAAGCAGTGATGCAACCAAGGTGATCACTGTTCGAGGCACCGCTTTTGCAGCGGCTGCAGCAGAGGGTGGAAGCGCTGCGGTGAGTGCGGCAAGTGCAACGGTAGGCAGCGCAAAAGTTCGTTTCGTACGTGCCGATGTTACTGAGTCCGACCGTCCTGAACTCGACTCTGCTGATATCGTGGTATCTGGCGGTCGTGGTGTGGGGTCCAAAGAGGACTTCGCGAAGGTATTTGAGCTGGCAGATAAGCTCGGTGCAGCAGTGGGTGCTTCGCGTGCGGCGGTGGATAGCGGTTTCGTTCCCAATGATATGCAGGTTGGTCAAACCGGCAAGATGGTTGCGCCTAAGCTCTACATTGCGGTGGGCATCTCGGGTGCAATCCAGCACATTGCCGGTATGAAAGAGTCAGGCATCATAGTTGCGATTAACAAAGATGAAGAGGCTCCAATCTTCAACATCGCAGACTATGGTCTGGTGGGTGACCTGCACGAAATCCTGCCCGAGCTGGTATCAAAGATCTGATCTCCTTGCGGGACTCAAATCGATGAGTCCCGCATTCCTGTTTGTTAAGAGACCCCAATCATGAGTATCTACAACGCTCCCGCGCAGGATACTGCGTTTGTGCTGGACCAACTGGTACAGTTTGATAACCTTTGTGAAGCGATGCAGCTTGATGAGGTGAACCTCGAGCTGGCTAATGTGATTGTTGAAGAGGCCGGCAAACTCGCCGCCGAAGTTCTCGCTCCGCTAAATGCAGAGGGTGATGCCAAAGGTACCAGGCTCAATGACGACAAGGTGCAGGAGGCACCGGGGTACTCAGAGGCGTATCAGCAGTATATGGAGAATGGTTGGGCGACGCTGACTACACCAGAGGAATTTGGCGGTCAGGCTCTGCCCAATGTGGTTGGAACCGCTGTGAACGAGCTTTGGCATTCGGCGAATATGGCGTTTGCCCTCTGCCCTATGCTCACGCAGGGGTCTATTGAAGCGCTAATCGCTCACGGTAGTGACGAGTTAAAGCAGGCGTACTTGCCACGCCTGGTTAGCGGTGAATGGACTGGCACCATGAACCTCACCGAGCCGGCAGCCGGTTCCGATCTTGCTGCGGTCGCTACCAAAGCCGTTCCCAACGGCGACCACTATCTGATTACAGGTCAGAAGATATACATCACCTGGGGCGATCACCAGATGACCCCAAATATTGTCCATTTGGTGCTGGCGCGCCTACCGGATGCACCCGCAGGTGTTAAGGGTATCTCGCTCTTTATCGTGCCTAAATTTCTGCTTGACGAGAATGGTGAACCGGGCGAGCTCAACGATGCTAAATGTATCTCGCTTGAGCACAAGCTGGGTATCCACGCGAGCCCGACCTGTACTATGAGTTTTGGCGATAACGGCGGCGCTGTGGGTTACCTCGTCGGCGAAGCAAATAGAGGATTGGCGTACATGTTCACTATGATGAACCATGCCCGTCAAGCCGTTGGTCTACAGGGGCTCTCTATCTCAGAGCGGGCTTACCAACAGGCAGTTTGGTACGCGAAAGAGCGTACTCAAGGTAGCCGTAAAGATGGTTCGAAGATCGCGATTATCGAGCATCCTGATGTGCGCCGTATGCTGATGGCACAGCGTGCTGGTTGTGAAGCGATGCGCGGTTTAGCGCTTATCGCTGCGGCTGAGATTGATCGTGCTCATGCAGGCGAGGGGGGCAGTGCAGCGCGTGTTGAACTACTCACCCCAATCGTGAAGGGTTGGATGACCGAGATGGCGAACGAGCTCACCTCGCTCAATATCCAGGTACATGGGGGTATGGGCTTTATCGAAGAGTCGGGCGCTCCGCAGCACTATCGCGATGCGCGTATCTTGGCGATCTATGAGGGCACTAATGGTATTCAGGCGCTCGACCTTATCGGTCGTAAAACACTGTCTGATGAGGGATCGGCTCTTGCTGCGCTGCTAGATGAGATGGCAATCGTGGAGTCAGACCTGCGCGCGGCTGGGCTGGATAAGTTTGCCAATCGTTATGCTGCCTCGGTAGCGCGCGCAGTAGAAGTACGCCAGTGGATACTTGAGAATGCTGCGGCGAATCCTCAGGTCATGGGTGCAGTCGCCTTCGACTTCCTCATGCTTATGGGCTATCTCAGTGGTGCTTGGGTTATGGCGAAGTCTGCTGCTGCGGCTAAGGGGCTCGAGTCTGAGGATAATCCTTATGGTGCAGAGTTTTTGGGTGCCAAGGTTGCCACTGCTAGATTCTATGCCGAGCACTATCTGCCTCGCGTAGAGCAGCACGCCCAGACGTTGATGACCGGACTAGATGCGGCGTTTGTCTTAAGTGACGAGCAGTTCTGAGTCGAGAAATTAAAAGATTTAGTGCGCTAGATTGAGAGCGTAAAAGTTAGCCTGGAGAGCCCGATGGAATATGAAGTAATGGAGTTTGATGTCCTGATTGTGGGTGCCGGCCCTGCAGGACTATCGGCGGCTTGTCGCATTAAACAGCTTAATGAAGAGCTGAGTGTATGTGTGGTCGAGAAAGGCTCTGAGGTTGGTGCTCATATACTATCGGGCGCCGTGGTTGACCCGAAAGCGCTGACTGAACTCTTCCCCGATTGGAGAGAGCAGGGGGCACCACTAGTAACTGAGGCGAAAACTGACGAGATCGTGCTTCTCAAGAGCGAGACGAAATCAATTACCGTCCCCAACTTCGCTGCTCCCAAAACGATGCACAACCATGGCTGTTACATCGCTTCTGTCGGTAACCTATCTCGCTGGCTAGCTGAAAAGGCGGAAGAGCTCGGTGTTGAGGTGTTCCCCGGATTTCCGGCGGCTGAGGTACTCTACGACGAGACGGGTCGGGTAAAAGGTGTACTGACTGGCGCGATGGGCGTGGGTGAGAGCGGCGAAGAGAAAGATACCTATGTCCCAAGCATGGCACTGGAGGCCAAATTCACGCTGTTCAGTGAGGGCTGTCGCGGTCATTTGGGTAAAGAGCTGATTAGTAAGTTCGATCTGGCGGCTGGTAAAGATCCTCAGCACTACGGGCTGGGTATCAAAGAGCTCTGGGATATAGAGCCCGAGCGTCACCAAGAGGGTCTGGTTATCCACGGCAGCGGATGGCCACTGTCAGACGGTACCAGCGGTGGTTTCTTCCTCTACCATGCTGAAAACAATCAGGTGGTTGTTGGCCTCATTGTTGACCTCAACTACTCCAACCCTTGGGTTAGCCCCTTTGATGAGTTTCAGCGGTTGAAACATCATCCAAAGCTGGCGCAGTACCTTGCGGGAGGCAAGCGCGTTTCGTACGGCGCGCGTGCAATCGCGAAGGGGGGTTACAACTGCCTGCCGGAGATGAGTTTTGATGGCGGACTCTTAATCGGTTGTGATGCTGGAACGCTGAACTTCTCGCGTATTAAAGGTGTTCATACGGCCATGAAGTCGGGCATGCTTGCGGCTGAAAGCCTGGTTGAGGCGATCGCCGCGGGTTCAACCAAGGCAGAGTGCTTCAACGACAAGTACAAGAGTTCTTGGCTATATGATGAGCTCTACTCTTCGCGTAACTTTGGGCCGGCCTTGCATAAGTTCGGACCTATTCTTGGAGGCGCATTCAACACCCTGGACCAGAATATATTTGGCGGGCGCATTCCTGTGACTCTGCATGATACTCACGCAGACCATGAGCAGATGCGCAAAGCGAGTGAGTGTGCTCGTATTGAGTACCCCAAACCTGATGGCAAGCTGAGCTTCGATAAGCTCTCATCAGTGTTTATCTCCAACACTGCCCATGAAGAGGATCAGCCCTGCCATCTGCAGCTAGTGGACGCCTCAATTCCGACCAGCATAAATATCCCACAATATGCAGAGCCGGCTCAGCGTTACTGCCCCGCAGGTGTTTATGAGGTGCTGGAGGAGGAAGAGGGCCCGCGCCTGCAGATAAACGGCGCAAACTGCTTGCACTGTAAGACCTGTGACATTAAGGATCCGATGCAAAACATTCGCTGGGTAACGCCGGAGGGCGCCGGCGGACCTAATTACCCCAACATGTAATCGGTCATGATCTAACAAGGTGCCCTCGCGTAAGAGGGCACTGTCGTTTTGGGTGATTCACTCTATACTTCGCCCCGTTATAAGAAACTGGCCTATTTAGGCTAAACTGTTGTAAACCTTTTCCGGAGCCTCACATGGCAACTAGCCGTCTTCTTAGCCTCATCGCCTGTCTACTCTCTACTGTTTCTGCTCAAGCAGAGATCGCTGTAAGCGCCAAAACCGTTGGTCAACTACTGTTTTATCCGCAGTTCAGCGCGCCGGCCGAGGTACTCAGCAAGCAGGATAGCTTCCTCAGTGCACAGCTCAGTGCGCAGATCGAGAAGATCCATGTTGAAGTGGGTGACCAGGTTGCGGTTGGCGACACCTTGGTGGAGCTTGATTGCGCCATCTATGAGGCCCAACTGAATACGCAAAAGGCGGCGCTGGGTGAAATTGATGTGCAACTCAACTTGGCCAATGACCAGTATCGTCGTGCGAAGAGTCTCAATGAAGCGGGTAACCTAGGCGAGGAGGGTTTACAGCTCAGGGTAACCGAGCTTGAGGCACTGCAAGCGCGCCGTAAGGTCCAAGAGCAACAGGCTCGAGTTGCGCAGATTTCAGTTGATCGCTGTGTAGTGACTGCGCCCTTTGCTGGTGTTGTGACTGAACGAAGCGCACAGTTAGGGGCACTAGCGGCACCCGGGTCTGCATTGATTCGCCTGGTGCAGCTGGCAGGTGCTGAGCTTAGTGCGCGCGTGCTACCGACGCAAAATTTCGTTGGGCAGCAAATGTTAAGCTTCGAGTACCTCAATCAGATTTACCCGGCCCAGCTACGTGTTGTTCTGCCAGTTGTTGATGCGCGTCAGCGCACCCAAGAGATGCGCCTAGCGTTTCCTGAAGAGCTGCCACCCCCGGGCGCTGCCGGTCGATTGCTATGGCAGGCAAATCAGCCGCATCTTCCGGCTGAATTGCTGGTACGCCGCCAGCAGGGTGAAGAGTGGCAACTCGGTGTCATGCTTGCCGATGGGGACACTGCTCGCTTCTACCCTACACCCAACGCCATTGAGGGACAGCCATTTGCGACTGATCTGCCCACTGAAGCTCAGGTCATCACTGATGGTCGTCTGTTAGTAGATGATGGCGAGGCGATTAGCCTGCGCGGCGGAGACGTCAACTGATGTTCACGCGATTTATAACCAATCATGTACTGGCGAACTTGGCGTTTGTTCTGGTGCTGTTCATTGGATTGACCTCTTATCAATCTCTCCCGCGGCAGCAAGACCCAACCATTAACTTTAACTGGATAATCGTAAC
>JABXHP010000333.1 GCA_013373575.1 Oceanospirillaceae bacterium
AGGGTCTGTTAGACGATTACTGTCTCGAGATTTATGACCCAGACTCTGAGCTCTGTGGCTCCAACTTGGTGGATACGAATTCAGGTAATGAGGAGCGCGGTATCTGCGCGCTCCCTTTTGTGCGCCACTCCGATGGTGAAATAGTCTATATTCCGTCAAATCTAATTGAGAATCTGTTTCTCAGTAACGGTATGAGTGCTGGCAATACGCTAGAAGAGGCGCAGGTTCAGTGTCTCTCAGAGATTTTTGAGCGCGCGGTGAAGCGCCAGATCCTTGAGGAGGAGTTGGCTTTACCCGATATTCCTAATGAGGTACTGCAGCGATGGCCGGGTATCTTGGAGGGCGTTGAGGCGCTCGAAGCGCAGGGCTTTCCGGTACTCGTCAAAGATGCATCACTTGGCGGGCGCTTCCCAGTAGCCTGTGTCACGCTAATGAATCCGAGAACGGGAGGTGTGTTCGCCTCCTTTGGCTCGCACCCCAGTTTACATGTAGCGGTAGAGCGTAGTTTGACAGAGCTGTTACAGGGGCGCTCGTTTGAAGGGCTCAATGACCTGCAGCCACCGACCTTTAATTCACTGGAGCTACGCGAGCCCAATAACTTTGTTGAGCACTTTATCGACTCGTCTGGCCTTGTCAGTTGGCGCTTCTTCAGTTCGCGCTCGGACTATCAATTCGCTGATTGGGACTTTTCCGGCTCAAATAGTGAGGAGGCGGCAACGCTTTTCTCAATTCTGCAAGAGATGGGTAAAGAGGTGTATCAGGCAGTCTATGATGACCTAGGAGCGCCTGCTGTTCGAATTCTGGTGCCGGACTACTCTGAGGTCTATCCCGTAGAGGATTTGGTGTGGGATAACACCAATAAAGCCTTGGAGTTTCGAGAAGCCATTCTCTGTCTACATGAACTCTGCGACGAGGACCTCGAGGCGCTCGTTGAGCACCTCGAGGAGAGCCAGCTGGATAACTACACCGATATCCGCACCCTGATCGGGATTGAGTTCGATGAGAATACGGTCTGGGGGCAACTGACAGTACTAGAACTAAAACTCTTGATCTATCTTGCTATCGGGCAGCGTGAAGCGGCACAGGAGTTGGTCGAATCCTTTCTTCAATACAACGACAACACGGTTGATAGGGGGCTCTTCTATCGTGCCATGAGCGCGGTCTTAGAGGTGGAGCTCAGCGACGAGTTGGAGTTGGGCGATTTCGAGGCAAACTTCACAAGGATGTTTGGTGAGGATCGTATTCACGCTGTAATCGCCTCTGTGCGCGGTGAAGAACGCTTCAACGGCTTAGAGCCTGTGGGTCTCGAACTGCAAGGACTCGACCGCCATCAGCGGCTGCTGGCAAGTTACAAGAAGCTCCACAGCTGGCGTCTTCAGCACAGCTGTTGATGCGCGCTTTAATCAGTGGGTGCGGGTTGACGCGGGGCTAGGATATAGCCCCATACTCGCTAAACGTCGATTACCCGCCAGCACGCTCTATCGCGGGTCGCTTTGGCCTCGTAGAGTAGGGTGTCGGCGATATCGAATATCCCCTGACTCGTATAGTTGCCTACAGCGTCTGGCTCCAGCAGTACGGCGCCTGCCGAAATTGTGATTCCACGCGCTATCTCAATGGAGCCGAACTCAAGCACCTGCTGACGAATATCGGTGCGAACGTTCTCTACCAAATTGCGTGCAAGGCTTGCCTCGCAATCTACGAGGGTTACAACAAACTCCTCGCCACCAAAACGGGCAACGGAATCGGTTGCGCGCTTGAAGCGGTTGGTAATGCACTCTGCTGTCAGCTTAAGAACCTTGTCGCCAATGCTATGTCCATAGGTGTCGTTAATGCGCTTAAAGTGGTCTAGGTCGAATACGATCACGCAGATGCTCTGCTTCGTGCGCGCACAGTGCTCCAGATCGCGCTTCAGATGGATATTCAGCCCCCGCTTGTTGAAGAGGCCTGTAAGTGGGTCATAAAGCGCAAAAGAATCAAGGCTTTGCGAGAGCTTCTTGAATTCGCTTGGCAGGTTGTCCTGCGCACTACTTGGCATGCTCTTTTGGTCGCGCAGTATCTCAATGCGCTCTTTTAGGCGGGCCAGAGGTTTGTCGACCTCCAGAACCAGCAATAGATAGATTGCTGCCACCAGCAGAACAACGCCTAGAATCGAGACCTGGTAGATCGGTAGGAAGTCTGAGCTTGATATTAGCTGGTTTGGGGGAATCGCCAAAAGCAGAAACCAGTCGAGCTCGGCTAAATAGCTCACCCCAAAAATATGTTGCGTCTGTTGCCAATCAAGCATCAGGCTTGTGGTGAGGTTGGGTTTTCCGTTTAGGTTCGCAAGTACCGCTCTGAGCGTCTCTTGGTCTTTCTCGCTGGTCAGGTAGTGGTAGAAGGAGGTCTTCTCATCTGCTGCTTTTGCGACTGACCCCATCTCTAGTCCAACCCGGGCGCTAGATATCTGGATAGCTGCGTCTTTGTCGAGGAAGAAGGCGGTATAGTTGAGTTGGTTTCCTTCAAGGTAGGGAGCCAAGACTGAGGAGATCTCAAAGCCGGTGCCAATCATGCCGAGTACTTCATCGCCAGAGCGTATCTGCACATTGATCCAGAGCTTAAGTTTGCGGATGCCGCGATCGAAGTCGACATTTAGGTTGTAGGGGTGAGTGTCGTTTAACGAAGTGTAAAACCAGCCATCAAGGCGGTTTTTCGGGTCAAGTGTGTAGCGGTACTCTTGACCCGTGAATTCACCATCGGCGTTGTTGTAGTAGTAGTGGTTGTTATTCTTTAGAGCAACAAAATATGAACCGGCTATTAGGCTCTTGGCTGAGTTGTTAAGCAGACGGATCGCTGCGACTTCAGTCTCGGGCGAGCTCGGATCCTGGCTCCATTGCAGAATCTCCTGTGAGCTGGCTAGGCGATTGATGCGATCCAGTTCCTCCACGATTGGACGTGTGGCTCTGTAAATCTCATTGGAAGTTTCGTGCTCTAGCGTCTCTGTTGCCCAGCGCAATGCTATGTCGTCGGTAATACGATTGAGCGCAAGCCAAGAGAGTAGGAGCGTAAGCAGACCAATAATAAGGCTGCCAGCCAAAATACGTAGTTTTAGAGACATCAGGGAGTTGCCAATATTTTTGTATTATGGAGTGGAGTCTATACGAATTCATTCCTCTTTACACGCTAGTCGCAGCCTTCTCGTGCTGCTTCTCATATTGGGGTTATTAACCGGGCGCTCTGGTATATACTACTGGTTAAATAGACAGTTTATCTGTTCGGGCAGTTAAAACGAGGGCCTTCCAACGATGACACTTGAGCAACTTCTGATTGCAATATTTCTTATGCTTCCCCTTGGCATGGCGCTGGGTTGGCTGTTTCAAGGGCGACGCACGGTTGCGCAAAAACTAGAGCGAGAGCGACTCGCTGAGGAGTTAGAAAAAGTCCAGGCTGAACGCTCGAAGTATCTGCACCAGAGTGCCGATCTGCAGCAGGCGCTGCAGGCGGCGCAGATCGATACCACTCGTCTTAACACCGAGTTGCGTCAAACCGAGGCGCGTATTAATGAGCAGCAACAGAGCGCTATGCAGCAAGCGCAAGAGCTTGAGTCGATGCGAGAGAAGTATCAGCAGCTCAGTACAGCACACACTGCGCTCGAAACCCGCTTGCAAGAGAAAGAGCTCCATTTTAGCGCGCAGATGGAGCAGCTAAACACTAGCCGGGTAGCGCTTACCAAAGAGTTTGAGAATGTCGCGAATAAGATCTTCGAAGAGAAAGGTAAGACCTTCGCCAGTACCAGTCAGCAGAGCCTCGACACGATGTTAAAGCCGTTTAAAGATCAGCTGGAGGGATTCCAGAAAAGGGTAAACGATATCCACGAATCGAGCACTCGTGAGAACGCTAACCTCAATGCTGAAATTAGAAAGGTGATGGAAGTTGGCTTGAAAATGAGCCAAGAGGCGACCAGCCTCACTTCTGCGCTTAAAGGTGACTCGCAGCAGCGCGGAGCTTGGGGCGAGGCGCAGCTGCGAAGAACACTTGAGATGAGTGGTTTAGTAGAGGATGCTCACTACGAGACGCAGACATCCTTCAAAGATGCACAGGGTCGGAGTAAACAGACTGACTATCTGATCAACCTACCGGATGGCAAGCAGATCATTATCGACTCCAAGGTTTCGTTGAATGCCTATGATCGGTTGGTGAGCGCAGAGACGCCAGAGGCGAGTGCTGTAGCTATGGAGGAGCATGTTAGAGCGGTCAAAGGGCATATTGATGATCTCGCATCCAAGGACTACACCAACGTGCTGGGTATGCGCAGCCCGAGCTTTGTTCTGATGTTTATGCCAATAGAACCTGCCTATATTGAGGCCCTGAAGCACAAGAAGGACCTATTTGATTACGGTTACCGCAAAGGCATAGTGCTAGTATCACACACCACTCTGATACCTATACTGAGAACGGTCTCGAACCTATGGATGATTGAACGCTCCAATGCCGAGGCGCGTGAGATCAGTGAAAAGGCGGGGGATATTTTCAATACGGTAAGCACATTAGCTGAGCGCCTAGCCAAATTGGGCAACACCCTGAATACCGCCGGTGGACACTACAACGATACGATTACAGCCCTGGCCGGTAAGCAGGGCCTGTACGGCAAGGTTGAGCGATTCCGCACACTCTCCACTAAGGTGAGCAAAGATCTGCCGAAAATAGAGCATCGGCATATCGATATTGATGATCATAAACTTAAAATGATTGTTGAAGAGATAACCGAGGATCTCTCGGACGAGCCAATCCAGCAATCTGTGGAGATGCGCTCGGAGGCAGGGGAGATGCTGCCAAATAGTGATATGCAGGAGGCCGGTCGCTCGACTGACTAAGTGGATCTCAACGTGACTGAGCATCTCCTCTTCGAGGCGATTGATGCCAAACTGTGCTATACCCAAGGTGACCTCTTAGTTCGCCACTGACCAACCGAGCTGCCTCTACTATGCTACGTTTCTTTCTACTCTCCATAACGTTACTGACGGGCTGCGCCTCCACCGTAGTCATTGAAAATGAGCCCCTAGAGCAGAAGAGTGCTGCGGGCAGTTACTCGCTCAAAGAGGTTTACGGCAACCGTTCGCAGACGGGGGTGAGTTTAGTTTTGGCCTTCTCCGGTGGCGGTGCTCGGGCTGCAGCTCTGGCTTACGGCGTGATGCTTGAGTTGCGCGATACGGCGATAGTTGTTGATGGTCAGGGGCGCCAGCTTATAGATGATGTCAAAGTGATTAGCTCGGTATCCGGGGGGAGCTTCACTGCGGCTTATTATGGTCTATTCGGGGATGCGCTCTTCAGCCGGTTTGAAGAGGAGGTGCTGGAGCGTGACCTAGAGACTGAAATCACCGATCGCGTGCTGAGTTTGAGTCATCTGCTCTCGAGTAACTCTCGCGGAGAAGCCGCGGCACAGATCTATTCTGAGTTTATCTTTGGTGAGCGCACCTTCGCCGACATGCGTAAAAAGAGTGCTCCGCTTATTCTCATAAACGCCTCCGA